>NZ_DATHKG010000133.1:0-24700 GCF_035489435.1 Flavitalea sp. | reverse complement strand
AATCTTTGCAAAAAATAATTAAAACCCTGTACTTTTATTCTTCATCATGCGTCCTTACAAAGAAATTTGTGCATGTTTCCTGCCTAAATATTGTGCACGCTTAATTGCCGAAAACTGTGCATTGTTAATTGCCGACTACAACTTATCGCTTGACGACAACTCTCTTATAAAAAAATCAACATCACGGATAAGGATCGCAGCATAAATAAAATGATAAAGTTGTAAAAGATAATCCCTTTAAAAAATAAAGAAGCCGTTTATCACTTCTAATGGGTTTATCAGCGATATCCACGAACCAATTTTTAAGATAACCGAAGTTTTTGCACAGACTCCCGTTGGCTTACAGTACAACCAGTATAATGTTTGCCATCCTTACTTTTCAAAATATATACATAATACATTTTGTAATAATAGAAGGATGATATATACCAATCAAAGTGTTTCCGCGGAAAGTCGTGGGGATGAACCCTCCTTCGCTAAAGCTACGGCAGGCCCTCTTACGCCAAGGCTTCGGAGGGCGAAGCAAGTCGGGCCTCGCCCGACGAAGCCCGCCGCCCATAGCGGCGACCCTCCTAAAATAAAAATCCCGCCACAACAAAAGTCGCGGCGGGCGAAGTCCGGAAGACAAGATTCGAACTTACCCTGTAAATATTTCATTATCAATTAATTGCAAAACAAATTTTTTGCGACTCACCGAATGACTCACTAAACAAAGAGCACAAATTTGAGAATTTAAAGTACGAAAATATTATCATTATTAGGATTCGATGTTTGGAATACAATTAGCCAGCACGCGCTTTAATAAAAAATTGGTATTCTAGACCCCTCTTACCCTAATAAATATCAAACTTCTAATTAGCATCTCACCCTTAAATGTGCGGATCGAACAGCATCCATTTGCAGATTAGAAGCCAATGTCTACATATGCCATTCCTTCCCTTCGTAGATAACCGCAAAATATCGCCCCACGTCTCCCAAACCGCTTACTGTTCAAGACTGATTTGGGCAGCTCTATAAATCTCAATCCCGAGTCCGTGAATAATCATTGAAGCACCAAAAACACTGGTTTGTCCAAAGTATTCGTTCTTCCACGCCCGCGAATCAGGCTGGCTAAAGATATTCGAATATATGCTGTCAATCGCGTTCTTTTGCTGAGGTTTCGCAGCAAAAGCTGCCGATGCCTTAAGTGTATAATTCACTTTTTGATATAACGAATCTCCAATAAGACCCATCAGATGATCCCTAACATAGTTCAGTTCGTTGGGGTCTAGTTTATCTAAAAGTTTTCTTGTACTGTCTAGAAATAAAGTTGTAGAAGCGACACTCGTATAAAGTGAGTCTAGCCTGAGACTGTCCATTCTATCTTTGATATGGTTTCTTCTTAAGCTGAAAATATTTTCAAATGACGTGCGTTGGAGGGCGGTTCTTGTGTTTAGAGTATCTTTCGTCGCCTCCACACCTTTGTCGACATTCTGGCTTACCGATTGACATCCCAAAAGGTAACCTAATAACATAACTAGTCCATAACTACATAACTTGCTTTTCATTGAATTTTTAGTTTAGAAAGAAAAAAATGTACTCCAACTAAATGTTGTTGTGGTTTTTCCGATTTTATTTTCAACGCTAACTCCCATTTGTACATTTGAACTGGTGCCGTTAGTAGAGGCGGAAGCTGCTGCCTTAACTTTCGTGTTTTGTCGACCGCTTCGACAGTGCCAGTAGTGGTACCATCCGAACTACTGGAGAATAGGCCACCTAGTGAAAATCCTCGTTTTGTTGGGACTTCAACACTTGTCTCGTTTGAAGTGTTTCCAGTTATCAAGTCAGTGCTGGTCTTATTGCCAGTAGTTACATTCCCTAAGTAACACCAATAGCCAAACAGAATATATTAAGCGCAGAAAATAATTTATGTCCCGTTAAATGTCTGAGAGCAATAGTAAAATAGCTTTTCAGCATGTTAAGTTTTTTTGAGCTTAGCCTAAAAGTAGCCAATATCAGGTATGCTTGTGGCAAAAAGCCATATTTTTTATTAAAAAGCTTCCGGGGAAGTTGCCTTAAACTACAGGATGGGCTTAATAATTTCTTTATATTAAAGCCCGTGCACGCAAGTTTTACCTCTTGCACAGCGACAAGTTTTACTTCCTTTAACAACCCGTAGTTCAGCTTAAAGATCCGGGCTGCAACTAAGACTTTTGCTAAGCGCGCCCAGAGGGTAATCAGAGCGTCTGCTGAATTAGGTTCTTGCAATGCTGGCAAAACAAACATGGGAGTCTGCAAGTCTGCATACGATTTCTCTATTAACTAAGGTGACCATAGGTAGCAGCTAACGGTGGGCTATTGCAAAAGGTGGCACTAAGGTAATTAAATTATGCCCTTCTTTGCGTACCGCTTGCGGCAATACCATGTTGAACTAAACCTACGGTAGCCTTCCACACTATCCGTAACTTTAGTTCACATCAAAACTTTAAATTATGACAACGAAAAAAAATCGCCGGAAGAACTGAGATGGAATAAATATCTCAATCGTGCCTGTCGTGAAGTTAATGGATTTACGGAACTGCTGCAACGCTTTGAACGCAACATCTCCATTCTTGGTCGCAGTCCGCGAACCTTCGATAATTATAGTCGTCATGTAGGTGCTATAGCTTTGCATTTTCAATGCCTTCCTACGGAGCTTGATCCCGAACAGGTTAAAGATTATCTCTACGAACTTCAGCAGCGTAGTAAAACTCCCTCCCAGACTTATTTCAAACATACAGTGTATGGTCTTCGGTTCCTGCTTAAGACCGAAGGACTGCCTTATGAACATCTTCATTTGCCGGCCATTCAGAAAGATAAAAAGCTTCCGGTCATTCTTAGTCGGGAGGAACTGTGGCAGATGCTGCAATCGGCTAGCTTACTTAAGCATAAAATCCTGATTGGTCTTTTGTATGGTTGTGGTCTTCGTTGTATGGAAGTTCGCAACCTGCGGCTGAAGGATCTTGACTTTCACCGTAAACTCGTACACATTGTACAAAGCAAGGGTAATAAAGATCGCTATATTCCTTTATCTGAGCATCTTGTACGGGGTATCAAAAAATATATTGCTGCTGAGCACCCAACCGAATGGCTGTTTAACGGACAACCGAATGGTCGTGGTGGTGGTGATTTTGATAGCCGCTATAGCCAGCGGGGAGTACAGTGGGTTATCAAAACCGTAGCCCGCCAGGCTGGTATTATCAAAGAGGTACATACACATATGTTGCGCCATACCTATGCTACCCATTTACTAGAAGATGGCATAAACATTATAACCGTTCAAAAACTGCAGGGTCATGCCAATATAGAAAACACGATGGTCTATCTGCATGTATGTACCCCTCCGGACAAGTTACCCCATAGCCCCCTGGATAAAGTGTTTGCACTATGCAGCCGCCGTGGAAGGTAGTCGATGTATTGCACCACATCAATTTATCAGCTTGCGGATTTACTGTTCATCAGCAAAAAACACTTCGTGCCTTGCAGCAATGCCGTACAGCTGCACTGGGTGGTCATGTTGATGTATGTAACGATTGTGGTGTAATACTTATCAGCTACAATAGTTGTCGTAATCGTCATTGTCCCAGCTGTCAGGGTCATAAACGGCAGGAGTGGATACAACGACGGGAGGCGGAGTTGTTACCTTGTACCTACTTTCATGTAGTTTTTACCTTGCCCCAGGAGGTAAACCACCTGGCTCTGCAGAACCCGGCAACGGTGTATGATGCACTATTCAGCAGTGCCTGGCACACGCTGCACCAGTTTGGTTCCCAGCAGTCAGTTCGCATGGGTATGATTGCCGTGTTGCATACCTGGGGTCAGAACCTGAGCCTGCATCCACATCTGCATTGTATAGTGCCTGGTGCGGGCGTGAACCATGATGACCAGTGGCAATTGTTAGCTCATAGCAAAAAGTATTTGTTTCCGGTTAAAGCATTGACTAAAGTGTTCCGGGCAAAATATGTTCACTACCTGAGAGAACATGGTATCAGGGATCAAAATCTGTTTGATAATCTTTACCGTCAAAATTGGGTAGTATATGCCAAACGTCCTTTTGGTAGTGCTATGCAGGTGATAGAATACCTGGGACGTTATACTCATAAGGTAGCCATCAGTAATCAACGTATTCAAAACGTAAGTTCAAAAGAGGTGTGCTTTAGCTACAAAGATTACAGGGCCGGCGGACAAACAAAAACGATGACCCTTACAAACGATGAGTTTGCAAGGAGATTTGCCCAGCATATATTACCACACCGCTTTGTACGTATCCGGCACTATGGTATACTCAGCAGCAGTTGGAAACGGGGTAAACTACAGGCTTTGCAAATCAAACTCAACATACCATCCTCACCGGTGGTAGTTAAAACGATGCTGCATAAATGCCCTTGCTGCCAAACCGGAACACTAATTACAATTGATGTATTCGGCAAACGTGGGCCGCCCAAACAGTATTTACCGGACAATCACAATTCACCTGTAAATTAACTTTTACCGGTAAGGGGCCTTTTGTGCCTGCAGAAGTCTAACCAGGAAAGCCAGCCGTATTACCCAACACAACGTACCGCAGTTGTAAAAGCAGTCTCTCATATACTGCTCTGCACCCTCCACCCAAAAATTGATAACCCCATATTAGAAGAACGGTACCGAGGTTTCGTTCAACATCGTTTTCATTGTTCGTCCTTCGGACGCAACGAAAACTTAGTTATTGTGTGCAGCCTTTTCTATCAAATCGAGTTTGTTATAAAAATACCGCATCCTTAAATTCCATACTTCTTTTTCACAAACGCAAACCACTGTTTTGTGAATGTTTCATCATCCATGTTTAAAGTGTCTTTCAAATTACCATTGTTCTCAATCAAGGACTTTAAGGTAAGTACACCATGTGATTCTACAATAAACTCGGAAATGAAATAACCTACTTCATAAAGCCTCGGATCGCCCAACTCGTTTAATTCTTTAATAGAAGGTGGATTTTGGCTTACCAGGTAAGAAAGCATACGCGGGTCCCATGGGAAGTTCGCCTCATAAAGAGCTACCGATTCCCAAAGCCAGCGTGGATTATTTGCGATTGTGGAATTGATTTTCAAAGAAACACAATGTGCAAATTCGTGTTTTGTGTTTCTAATCATTGTGTGATAGTCCTGCTTAGGATTATTCGGTGAGATCATATGAATTTGAGAGATGCCGGTAGCCTGTCCGACAGCCCAATCTGGAAAATCTGGAAAAACTTTTTTAAGCGCCGTTATATTCTCATAGAAATGGACGTTTACAATAGGCAAGTCACCCGACTGCAATTGGGAAGTTATTTTCGGGTAACCCGCCTCGAGACTGTCTGCAATCTCTTTGATATTAGTGTCGTCTAAGGCGGTGTAAGCGATTTTAAAATGTCTTGTACTATAAACCCTATCGGCTTTCGGAATGGTTGCACAAACTATAGCCAAAAAGAGAAGGCCGGCAAAAAATTTAATATTCATCATTGTTGTAGAATTTAGAATTGGACGACTGCTCGAGCTCGGTTGCACACAACGGAAAAGTATTGGCGAAGGTGGGCATAGCTTGATGCTTTGTTCCACACGCAACTCGCCGCCCGTTACGCCAAGCATCTATGTAAAAGCGATCACTTACGCTGTCTATATTTGATGTGGTATAAATCACTAAAAGTTATTCACTATGAAGTCCCTGTCACGGTCCTGGAAAAAACATTACAGACTATTCCGGAATTACCCACAAGAGCTTTGATAGTTTTTGCAGTAAATTGAGCAAACTAAAACGAAAAACCCTGCAAATCCTTAGCAGATTTACAGGGTTTTGATAGCTTTTGATAGCTATTCAAGTCGGGAAGACAAGATTCGAACTTGCGACCCCTAGCACCCCATGCTAGTACGCTACCGGGCTGCGCCACTTCCCGAACTTGCACAATCAATAGTGGCTAATACTGATTGGCCCGGCAATGAAAACCGGGCAACAAATGTACAGGAAAAATTACTATCCGGATCGTCCTACAATATATCTGTCCGAAAATTCCAGTTTCTGAAAAAAATCCTGAAACTCAATAAATTCACCCAATCCTATCAATTACAAAGTATTAGGGCCATATTCAAGCTATGCCTTATCTTCGCTCAACTTTTTTTTCTACATGAAGGTCCTCATAAAACAAGCGCAGGTAATTGATCCTTTATCGCCCGCTAACGGAACCGTACAGGATATATTTATTGAGTCAGGAACAATCAGGGATATACAGCCGGAACTCAACCCGGAAGTCGATGAATTGATCAGTGGTGACAATATTTCCATCTCCCCGGGATGGGTAGATGTATTCGCGAATTTTGCCGATCCCGGTTACGAGTACAAGGAAACGCTTCAGTCGGGTAGCCAGGCCGCAGCCGCCGGTGGTTACACAGATGTTTTTGTTATTCCGAATACCAAACCGGTGATAGACGCAAAATCACAGGTCGAATATATTTGTCATAAATCAGCTTTACTGCCGGTTTATATTCACCCGATCGGTGCTATCTCAAAAAACTGCGAAGGAAAAGAACTGGCGGAGATGATCGACATGAAATCCAGCGGTGCGATTGCGTTCAGTGATGGACTTAACCCGGTCCAATCTGCCGGGGTTTTGCTAAAGGCATTACAATATGTGAAGGCTTTCGATGGCGTTGTAATCCAGATTCCAGATGATAAAACGGTTGGCGCAAACGGACTGGTACATGAAGGAGTTGTTTCAACGAGACTGGGTCTTCCGGGTAAACCGATGATGGCGGAAGAATTACTCGTGGCTCGTGATATAAAACTGGCCAGGTATGCTGAATCGCGGATTCATTTTACAGGGGTCACCTCGCCAAAATCGCTTGAATATATCAGGAGGGCTAAGGCAGCCGGTATCCAGGTTACCTGCTCAGTAACGCCCTATCATTTGTTTTTCAGCGATGAAGAACTGGTTCAATATGATACAAATCTTAAGGTGTATCCACCTTTAAGAACAAAAAACGATATTGTGTCGCTCAAACAGGCGGTGGAAGATGGAACGGTTGACTGCATTGCAACCCATCACCTGCCCCATGAGTATGACAGTAAAATACTCGAGTTTGAATATGCGAAGTATGGGATGATCGGGCTCGAAACAAGTTATAATGTGTTGAAAACGATTTTTCCGGCAATGGCAGAATCCAGGATCGTTGAACTGTTAAGTATAAACGCCCGGAAAATATTTGGTCTTAACGCGGCTTCGGTTTCAACAAATGCAAAAGCATCTTTGACTATTTTTGATCCGAATGGAAGCGTAACAGTAGATGCAAAAAACACCAGGTCGAAATCAAGGAACACAGCCTTTATGGGAATGAATCTGAAAGGAAAAGTAATTGGCATTGTGAACAAGAGCCAGGTTATTAAAGCCAACGACCGGAAGCAAACTGTTTAAATAAAAATAAACAGCATATACCAACTAAAACCCAACATAAACTAAAACTTAATCAAATGGAGCAAACAAAAACCAACACCGGGCTTGTTTATGGAATCATTTGCGGCGTAGCCGTTATTGCATATACCATCCTGCTTTATGTAGCGGGCGTGGAATGGTATACCAGTCCACTGGCTTATGTCGGCTTTGTGATTCCCATAGTGATTGGGTTCATGGGCGCATACAAACAACGCGGCCTGCAGGGCGGATATATTACCTTCAAAGAAGCCCTCAAAACAGTTTTTATCATTTTCATTATTTCAGTAGTGCTCGATACGCTCTTCAGCTATCTCCTGCTTAACGTGATCGATGTACCTTTCAGGGAAGCAATCATGCAGGATGCCGCAATAAAAATGGAGAAATTCCTGGTTAAGATGGGAACATCACAGGATGCTATAGATAAAGCAATGGCAGACTTTGACAACCCGGAAAATTTTAGCCCGGGTAAGATATTATTAGGCGTGTTCTTCCGCATGATCGGATGGTTCATTGTTGCCCTGATCATCGCCGCTATCGTTAAAAAGAAAAAACCGGAATTCGAAAATCAATTTTAATCAATGGATCTTTCCCTTGTTATTCCTTTACGTGATGAAGAAGAATCCCTGCCCGAACTTTGTGCATGGATAAAACGAGTAGTTGATGAACATAATTATTCTTACGAGATCATCCTCATCGATGATGGCAGTGAAGATAATTCATGGGAGGTGATTGAATCATTGCGCGCGGTTGATCCCAATATCAAGGCAATCAAATTTCAACGCAACTATGGAAAGTCAGCAGCCCTGAACGAAGGCTTTAAAGCTGCAAAAGGCGAAGTAGTAATCACTATGGACGCTGATCTGCAGGATAGTCCTGATGAGATCCCCGGCCTGCGGGATATGATTGTTGTTGATGGATTCGATATGGTAAGTGGATGGAAAAAGGTACGTTATGATAATACGCTGACAAAAAATATACCTTCGAAATTTTTTAACTGGGCCACGAGGAAAAGTTCAAAAATACCGCTACACGACTTTAACTGCGGACTAAAATCATACCGCCGGAAAGTTGTAAAAAGCATAGAAGTATATGGCGAAATGCATCGGTACATACCGGTACTTGCCAAATGGGCCGGATTCCGGAAAATCGGCGAAAAAATAGTTGAACACCGCCGTCGCAAATACGGAAAAACAAAGTTTGGCTGGGAACGTTTTATCAACGGATTTCTTGACCTCGCTTCAATTATGTTTGTGGGTAAATACAGCAAAAGACCAATGCATTTTTTTGGTTTGATGGGTACACTGTTTTTCCTACTCGGACTTGGTATCGTGATATTCCTGATAATCAGCAAAATCATGGATCCGGCAAAATATGTAAGTAACCGTCCGCCTTTTTATATTTCACTTACAGCCATGGTCATAGGATCGCAGCTATTTCTTGCTGGCTTCCTGGGTGAACTGATAGCAAGGAACGCACCAACCAGGAATACTTATCTGATTGAAAGAAAAGCAGGTATCGACTAATGCCGGTGAATGTTGTTTTGATAGGCCCTGCCTACCCTCTACGTGGTGGTTTAGCAAGCTTTGATCAAAGGCTCGCAAAAGCGTTTAATGATCAGGGTAATACCTGTGTTATATATTCTTTCTCGCTGCAATACCCTTCATTCCTGTTTCCGGGTACAACCCAATTTTCTTCCGATCCTCCCCCTGAAGGCCTGGAGATACATACCAGGATAAATTCAATCAATCCGCTTAATTGGATCTCCGTGGGAGAAGAACTGCGAAAAAGAAAACCGGATCTTATTGTTGTACGTTATTGGTTGCCATTTATGGGTGCCGCCCTTGGTACTATTTTAAGAAGGGTGAAGAAAAACAAACATACCAGGATCGTTGCGATCACAGACAACGTGATCCCGCATGAAAAACGCCCTGGCGATATCCCGCTAACCCGGTACTTTCTTAAAAGCTGTGATGCATTTGTTACGATGAGCGAAAAGGTAATGAACGATCTCAGAACCTTTGAACCAACCAAGCCTGCCAAACAAGTGCTGCACCCGCTTTATGATAATTTTGGTGAACCGGTTCCCAAATCAGAATCAAGATCAAAACTGAATCTTCCGCAGGATCAGCCAGTCGTGTTGTTTTTTGGTTTTATCCGCAAGTACAAAGGCCTCGACCTTTTATTTGAAGCCATCAAAGTTTTAAAAGAAAAATATCCACAGTCTTCCAATATTCGGTTCCTGGTCGCCGGTGAGTTTTATGAAAACGAGGCACCTTATCAGGAACAGATAAAAAACCTCGGTATCGCTGATCAGCTTATTCTCAAAACAAATTTTATCGCAGACAGCGAAGTCAAATATTACCTGGGGGCAGCAGATGTGGTGATTCAGCCATATCGCAATGCGACCCAAAGCGGGGTAACACCGCTGGCTTATCATTTCGAAAAGCCCATGATCGTCACCAATGTAGGAAGCCTGCCAACCTTAGTACCTCATGAAAAAGTGGGCCTTGTTTGTGAACCGGAACCGGGATCAATTGCAAGATCCATCCTGCGTTTTTTCGAATTAGGCGAAAGTTATTTTATTCCTCATCTTCGCGTCGAAAAAGAAAAATACTCCTGGAACAAACTTACCGATGCAATTATGGCAGTTGGCGGATTGCAGGAATAATTTTTGAGAATTACTGAGAGAATTACTTTATGAAGCCTTACAATCAGCTTCGACATGAAGTCAAGGTTTTGAAATGTGTACAAACGAATTATGTAGATCTGATCGGACAGTTCTAATATTAATAATTAAGCGGCTTCTATTAATAACAAGCGGCTTTGATGTTAATTTAAAACTGAATTTCCCGTTAACGAAATCCTTTCGCATAAAATTTAGCTTATAAATGAAAATGTACTATGAATAACAAGATAAAAAAAATAATAGCTGAATCCATCTCCGTAAAATCAATGGTGCTTGAAAACGAAGCCCTATTGCAACGTGTTGAAGAGATCGTTACCAAAATGGTAACCGCCCTGCAAAATGGCAACAGGATATATTTTGCAGGCAATGGTGGAAGTGCCGCCGATGCACAGCATCTCGCGGCCGAATTTTCCGGTAGATTTTATATTGATCGCGAGGCACTACCTGCAGAAGCACTCCATTGCAATACCTCATACCTTACAGCGGTTGCAAACGATTATAGTTACGATGTTGTATATGCGCGCCTGATCAAAGGTCTTGGGATGAAAGGCGATTTCCTGGTTGGTTTGTCAACATCCGGTAATTCAAAAAACATCATAAAAGCATTTGAAGTTGCACGCGAAAGAGGCATTATTACGGTTGGCATGACCGGTGAAACAGGTGGCGGCATGGTTGGACTCAGTGATTACCTGCTAAATATTCCATCAAAAAATACCCCAAGGATCCAGGAGAGCCACATGCTGCTGGGACATATTATCTGTGAACTCGTAGAAGAACAATATTTCGCCAAATAATAATTTGAATTAAATGGCTATTTTGAAAAATGATCAGGTCATTGCTTCACTAAGGATTAAAGGCATTTACAAAAGCATTATACGCAGTAAATAAAGCATTAAACCCATGACAAATTCAATCTAACACTAGCTATGATTAACCAGGCTATAATTCTTGCCGGGGGCCTTGGAACAAGACTTCGGTCAGCAGTTCCCGATCTTCCCAAATGTATGGCGCCTGTAGCCGGCAAGCCTTTCCTGGAACATGTAATTGATTATTTCCAACAACAGGGCATCAACGAATTCATCTTTGCCGTTGGATATAAATCGGAAATCATCATTGATTTTGTGAAATCAAGGTATCCCCAGCTCGATGTTGATTTTTCAATCGAAAAGGAATTATTAGGTACCGGTGGGGCAATACGTTTGGCAGCCGGAAAGGCAAGATATAAAGATGTACTGGTTTCAAATGGCGATACCATTTTTAAGATAGATGTTAAACAACTTTCCGACTTTCACGAATCAGCTTTAGCTGATTGTACCATCGTCCTTAAACCAATGACGAATTTTGAAAGATATGGTGTTGTTGAAATTTCAACGGGAAATAAGATTAATAGTTTTAAAGAAAAACAATTTTATGAAACCGGCCTCATCAGCGGCGGAATCTATGCGTTAAATGTTGAATCTTTTTTAAATGAAGATCTCCCGGAAAAATTTTCATTTGAGAATGATTACCTCGAAGCTCTATACAAACAAAGAAATATGTTTGGTATAGTGCAGGACAGGTATTTTATTGATATCGGGATTCCAACTGATTACGAACAAGCGCAGACAGATTTTAAATAACAACCAGCTCTATGTTGAATCTAAAAGAAATTGATAAATCCTGGACACTGTTTCTCGACCGTGATGGTGTGATTAATAAAGAGAAATACGAGGATTACATTTATAACTACGACGAATTTAATTTTTATGATGGAGTGCCCGAAGCACTGAAAATTGCCACTGAACGATTTGGGAGATTGGTTGTTGCCACAAATCAACGTGGGGTTGGTCGTGGCCTGATGACAGAAAAAGACCTGGAAATCATTCATCAGCATATGCTGAAAGATCTGAGGCTGGCGGGTGGAAATATTCAGAAGGTTTATTCCTGTATTTCCCTTGACAATGAAAGTCGCTGCCGCAAGCCAAATCCCGGTATGGCCGAGGAGGCAAAACGTGATTTCCCCGATATTGAATTCTCCAGGTCAGTCATGATAGGCAACAATATCAGCGATATGGAGTTTGGACGAAATGCTGGCATGCACACGGTATTTCTTACCACAACGCATCCGGATCATGCCGGTCACAAGGCATCTATTGATCTTGTTTTTGATAGTTTGTACAGTTTTGCAAAAGCTTTACAGTTATCATAAAATTTTACTATTCTTTTCGCGTTCGGGTATATTCACCCGTCCAGAAAGTCTAGTTTTGTAATTATGATCATTACCCGAAATAAACAATTCCATTTTGCGGCACTGCTGATTATCAGTGCTGTGCTTTTTTCATTCAGCGCATCCTATGCTCAAAAAGTTAGTTCAGCTGACCGGAAACAGCTCCGCAAAAAGGAAGATAGTCTTGCCCTCTTTTCACGAGACATGGTTTTCAGCCCGAACCCGGCTGAAAGATTCAGGGCTGACAGCAATTTCGTGAGGACGTTTGTAAGGGCTCTCAAAACAAAAAACGCCTTTTTTTACTCTTTTGATTCCCTTAACATTTCCAGGCTTTATTCCCCCGATAGCAGTTTCCGGATTTTTACCTGGCAGATGAAAAAAGACGAATATGTGTATATGCAGAAAGGAGCCATTCAAATGAATACTCCGGATGGTGAGCTGAAACTTTTTCCTTTGTTTGATAATTCAATGTTTTCATCAAAGCCGCTGGATTCGGTGAGGAACAGGAATAACTGGATCGGGGCGATCTATTATAAGATCATCGCTAAAGAACACCAGGGCAAAAAATATTACACCTTGCTCGGATTTGATGACTTTGCAATCAGCAGCAATAAAAAATGGCTGGAAGTTTTAACCTTTAACAACAATGGTGAACCCGTATTTGGCGGCCAGCTAATTTCTTTCAAAGAAGATTCAGTTAAGAAACCAACACAGCACAGGTTCAGTATCGAGTATAAAAAAGAAGCAAAAACGGTTTTTAACTATGATCCCGAACTCGATATGATTGTATATGATCACCTGATTTCAGAATCAGAGGAACCTGGTAAACCAGATACCTATATTCCGGATGGAGATTATGAAGGTTTTAAATGGAAAGATGGCCAATGGCTTCACGTAGATAAGGTGTTTAATTTCAAACTCGAAGATGGCCAGTCTCCCGCAGAAGTAAAAATCAGGGATGCCCAGGGAAACATAGACGAAAAGAAACTGGAAGAAGCTTCGCAAAGAAACATCGATAGAACAAACCCGCAGTCAAAAACACCAGTAAAAAAGACAGACCCTAAGAAGAAAGACCAATAGAGTTATGAGTGATGAGTGATGAGTGAGTGATGAGTGATTGAATTATGAGTGATGAGGAATATACAAGGCTGTTATCATAATTCGCTTTTATAACTCACAACTCAATAACTTAACTCATAATTCACAACTCAATAACTTTACTCATAACTCATAACTCATAATTCATAATTCTCTTGAAGTTATTCATCGAGTTTCAACACTGCGAGAAACGCCTCCTGCGGCACCTCAACATTACCTATCTGGCGCATTCTTTTCTTGCCTTCTTTTTGTTTCTCGAGCAGCTTGCGTTTACGGCTGATATCACCTCCATAACATTTAGCGGTTACGTCTTTACGCATGGCTGATATGGTTTCTCTTGCCACAACCTTAGCGCCGATTGCTGCCTGGATAGCGATCTGGAACTGTTGGCGCGGAACAAGCTCTTTCAGTTTTTCACAAAGCCTGCGGCCAAAGTCCATTGCTCTTGCACGGTGAATAAGCGCACTTAAGGCATCAACTTTATCACCGTTCAGCAGGATATCCATTTTTATGATATCACTGTCACGATAGCCAATAGGCGTATAATCGAATGATGCATAACCACGGGTTTGACTTTTTAACTTGTCGTAGAAGTCAAACACAATTTCAGTCAGGGGCATTTCAAAGATCAGTTCAACACGGGTAGTGGTCAGATAACTTTGATTGATGAGTATACCTCGTTTACCAAGGCAAAGCGTCATGATATTCCCGATATAATCAGGTTTGGTGATAATCTGCGCTTTGATAAATGGTTCTTCAATTCTTTCCAGCTGTGTAGGATCCGGCATCTGGATCGGGTTATTGACCAGCACCTTTTCGCCACGTGTGGTATAAGCTATAAAACTTACGTTGGGAACAGTAGTAATTACGGTTTGATTAAACTCCCTTTCCAATCTTTCCTGGATGATTTCCATATGAAGCATCCCAAGAAATCCGCAACGGAAACCAAATCCAAGTGCCTGTGATGTTTCCAATTCATAACTGAGTGAGGCATCGTTAAGCTGGAGTTTATCCATGCAATCGCGCAGTTCTTCAAAATCTTCGGTATCAACCGGGAAAATACCCGCGAATACCATTGGCTTTACTTCCTGGAAACCCTGGATCATCTGCGGGTTAGGATTGTTAGCGATCGTAATGGTATCACCTACCTTTACTTCCTTGGCATTTTTTATACCAGTAATGATATAACCAACATCCCCTGTTTTAACTACAGGTTTGGGTGTCATTGTCAGTTTTAATATACCCACTTCATCAGCTTCATATTCGTGTTCTGTTGAAACGAATTTTACCTTATCTCCTTTCCTGATTTCACCATGGAGTATCCGGTAATAAACTATGATACCCCGAAAGGAATTAAAAACACTGTCGAAGATCAGCGCCTCCAATGGTGCATCAGTATTGCCCTCAGGAGCGGGGATCTTTTTAACGATAGCTTCCAGTATTGCCTCTACTCCTATTCCCGTTCTTCCACTGGCCAGCAAAATGTCCTCAGGTTCACAGCCTATCAACTCAATGATCTGGTCACGAACTTCATCGATCATTGCACCATCCATGTCAATTTTATTGATTACCGGGATGATTTCAAGGTCATTTTCAAGGGCAAGGTAAAGATTGGATATAGTTTGAGCCTGTATACCCTGGGTGGCATCAACCAGTAGCAAGGCGCCTTCACAGGCAGCCAGTGCACGACTCACTTCATAGCTGAAGTCAACGTGGCCGGGAGTATCAATAAGATTCAGAATATATTCCTGTCCATCCTGTTTATAATTGATCTGGATTGCGTGACTTTTAATCGTAATTCCTTTTTCCCTTTCAAGATCCATGTCGTCTAATACCTGTTCCTTCATATCACGATCACTGATGGTGCCTGTGCTTTGAAGCAATCTGTCGGCGAGGGTACTTTTGCCATGGTCAATATGGGCTATAATACAGAAATTACGGATGTTCTTCATTCCTTGGCTCATCTTTAAAATTGGCTGCAAAACTAATTTATTTTAACGGGATTCGGGAGAGTTTATGAAGCTATTACCTTAAAGATTATTGTAAAGTTCAACCAGCTTAGCTCCAACGTTTTGATAGCTAAACTTGCCTTTTTGAGCGGCGGCGATAAGATCGGGCCTGAATGCTGTCCGGTTTGCCTGCATTTGTCTCATGGCCGAAATGAGTTCATCTTCATTTTTTACAATCAGGCCGTTCTCAGGAGTAACGAGGTCAGGAATCACCCCCACGGGAGTAGCAATTACCGGGAGCCCGCTTAACAGCGCTTCCGCGGCAACGCAACTGAAGGTTTCATACAAGCTGGTAATTACGAGGCAGTCAGCCTTCCGCATTTGCCCGGCAACTTCACCATAGGGCAAATTACCCAGAAAAACGATATCCGTGGATTGCCTGATATTTTTGCTTACCCATTCTGCTAATCCATCCGGTACTGTTCCAAGACAAAATAATTCGGCTTCTCCATTTTTACTCACGGTATCAAAAGCCCTGAATAACATCTCTGGTTGTTTTTCAGGACCCATAGTCGACACATGGAGGAACCGGAACTTTTTTGATTGTTTATTGGCCGGGGCCGGGTTTGATTGTTTATCTGCCGGGGTCGGGGGTGAAAACAGTGATTCATCAACAACATTATGTACAACGGCAAAATTGGTATTGGTCGTTATTTTTTTTATGTCTTCTGCCAACGATGCAGATACAGGCACAATTGCCCGGGCCCTGTTAAGTATCTTTTTGATAAACAATTTAATTGCGGGTGGTTGAAAATAAAAGCCTGACTTATCTTCTTTTTTATAGCCGGACCAGTGTTCACTCACAATATAGGGTGTCTTGTATTTCCTGGCAGACCAAAGTGCAATTAACCCTGCGCGGAAGGCAATATGAACATGGATCAATTCAGGTTTCCCATGAGTGATAATATGTTGCGCAATTAGTTTTTGAAAAGTTTTCTGATAGGCAAGCAAAGACAGCAATGTATCCAGCTTTTTTATTCCTGTTTTGTATCCATTGTAATAAGCGACAGTTTCGTAAAGATTTCCATCATCATTTTTTCCAATGCTGGTGCTGCCGGGCTTTAATTTATCATCTTTAATTACAGCAATTACATGCACAGGGGTATAAGCGGCCAGCGCCTGCAACTGGCGCTGGATAAAATCGCCCTCCTGTGGCCCTTTGCGGTTGGGATACCAACTGGCAAGATGTAATACATGTTTCATTGATCTTACCCGTTAGTTCTTTCCACTATTAAAAAATAACTTTTTAACGATAGCGAAATCATCGTAGCGTGGTATAAAAAAATCCAGTATAGCCAGTTCCTTATGATCAATACTAAGCTTCCACATTATATAAACCTGGTAGCAAATATAGCCTGCACTGCTGACCGCGGCGGCGGCTAAGATTCCATATTGCCTGCTAAATATAAGATTACCGGCAATAATCACCACTAATGCAATCAACCCTCCCTGAAAATTCACCCTCATCTTTCCTTCCCCGGCATTCAGGGCAGTAATCAGCGATAAGGTTGCCAGTGACAAAATACCGGGAATCAGGAGAAGGAATGGCAGGTACATGAGCCGGAATGTTTCACCATAAATTACCGGGAATAACCAGTAACCAAAAATACAAGGTATCAAGAGGATTATTACATACCCGGTGAATAAAAGTCTTGACAGAAGCTGTAGCTCACGGAAATGGTCATGCGAATTTTGTTTCGCTGTGCGGGTGAAAACCATGCCGGCAATGATTGCAGGAAGCAACATAAATATCTGGCCGAGTTTTGAAACCTGTATATAGTTTCCGAGTTCAAGGTCGGTGCAGTTCCTGTTTACGAACCAGTAATCGACCCGGTAAACCAGGAAAAAAATTACGTTTGTGATCATCGCCAGGAATGCATAACGGAACAATTTCTTTAGTTCCGTTGCAGAAGGAGTTCTGACTTGTTTACCATGAGAGGCAATATAAAAACAGGCCAGGATCAAACCGGTAAGAAGGAATGATCCGAAGTATAAATTCAAAAATACTTCTCCTTCATTTCTTAGCAGCAAGCTGGGAAAAAAGAGAATGAGCAGGATAATCGCACAATTAAAGATTATCACCACTGCATTCGGAAAACGAAAATCATAATGGGAATAAAACAGCGCTGTAAAATAATTCATCAGCACAATCCCACAACAATAAAGTGCAGCACTTAGCCAAAGCAAATTGGTTAAGGGAAACAGCAGGCCGATTAATATTGTATTGACCATTACTGAGGCCAGGGTCATTAACAAGGTTATGCCGATGATGGCGGGCTGTGCAATTTCTTCTTTTGCCGAATAATAACCAGTTGCTGACTCCAGGCTAAGGCTGGAGATCAGAATAAGTAACGCAAGATTATTGATCAGGTAATTGATAACACCGCTTTCACCGGCCTTGAACAGCCTGGCGATTGCAATGCTTACCAGAAAAACAGTGAGATAATTTAATCCCCGCCAGAATATTCCCCGGTATAAGAGTTGTTTCAATATTGCGATACTTAATATCTGCTCTGTAATTGACCAATCTGCCTCAATTGATTAATGGCTAGTTTACTTCGATTCATTAACGGCTAATCTACCTCGATTGATTAATGGGTGATCCAAGTCAATTGATTAATACCTATTCTATTTCAATTGATTAGTTGCTGATCTGCCGCGATTGTCTATTTGAGTGCCTTAATGATCTGGATAAACTCTTCAGCATTTAAGGATGCACCGCCAACTAAACCGCCATCAACATCTTCCTTTGAAAATATTTCTTTTGCGTTGTTGCCTTTCACGCTTCCTCCATAGAGTATGGAGATGTTAGCTGCAGCTGCCCGTCCATACCTTTTTTCAAGAGATGAACGCAGGTAAGCGTGCATTTCCTGTGCCTGGTCAGCACTTGCCGTTTTACCTGTGCCTATAGCCCAGATCGGTTCGTAAGCAATCACAATTTTCTGCAGATCATCGTCCGATAAATGAAAAAGCGATTCACTTAGCTGCGTTTCAACATAACTGTTTTGGGTACCCGATTCACGAATAGCCAAAGGCTCGCCACAACAGAAAATCGGGGTAATGCCTGATTCCAGGCAAAGGCTAATTTTCTCAGCCAGTTCCTGGTTGGTTTCTTTAAAATATTCGCGCCTTTCGCTGTGACCGACAATACAATATTTTATTCCAATTGATTGAAGCATCCCGGTTGAGACTTCACCGGTATATGCGCCTGATTTTTTATGATAGCAGTTCTGGGCGGCAATAAAATAATTTTTTTCGTTGGCGACACGGCTGTTGGCCATGATCAGGTAGGGATATGGAACTGCAAAAATGGTAAGTTGGCCAGGACCCAGCGTTATTTTATCTTCCAGTATATCAGCGAGTAACTTCTCCCCGTCCTGATAGGTACTGTTCATTTTCCAGTTAGCTGCAGCGATCTGTTTTCTCATAGTATATTTATTTGTGTGTTACGCGTTTGTGAAACGCATGTAGTAAAAGCTGATAAAAATTTCCGGGATTAATATTTTGCTATGCACCGCTTTCGGTGCTAAGCATCTGATAAAGCTTCAAAAATATGTTTCAGTCTTTGTATTTCGTCCTTTGACAGAACTTGTTTTTTTAATTTCTTCCAGTTTGATATATGTTCGATGGCTTTGTCGAAGCTGTATTTGGCGGTTGAGTGGGCGCCCCAGCTGAATGAGCTTACAAATTTCGGAACCAGGCCCGGTCCGAATATGTTTGCACAGATACCGATTATGGATCCCGTATTAAAAGAAGTATTGATAGCAGACCTGGAATAATCTCCCATCAGCAGTCCGCATTTGTTCCCTGCAGCGATCCAGTTCTGATCTGCCATATTCCACACCTTTACTTCACCGGCATTGTTTTTCAGATTTGAATTGGAAGTTCCGGCCCCAAGATTGCACCATTCGCCGACTACAGAATCACCGAGGTATCCATCATGGCCCTTATTGGAATTTCCAAAAATGACCACGTTTTTGAGTTCTCCACCCACTACACTGTTTGGTCCAACAGTGGTTGCACCGTAAACCCTTGTGCCCATTTTTACCACCGAGTTATCACAAATCGCAAATGGCCCACGGATCATGGAACCTTCCATGATCTCCGCATTTTTCCCTATATAGATTGGCCCTGTTGATGCATTCAATGTGCAGAAGTTTAGCCTGGCACCCGGTTCAATAAAGATGTTTCCAGGATTCAATACCTGGACCGTAGAAGGAATTTCAGCAGATTCCCGGCCATTTGTGATCGCTTTAAAATCCTGGCGAATTGCCCAGTCATTTAAACGAAATATATCCCAGGAGAAATTCAATATGTTTACCAGCCCGGGATCGGTAATAGATTCCAGGTTTGCACTGCCTGCCTGGTATGCATCGATCCATTCATATGAAGGAACAAGGTTGGCAGGAACCAGGTTTTCGGCGGGCGATAACTGGGATATCCCGGCCTCTGCGCTGGTTTGAATTTTCTGACCAGTGGCCAGCTCCCATTTCTGGCGGATAGTAAGTATACCCACGCGGATATCGGCAACGGACCGGATTTCAGCAAATGGAAACAACGAAATTGAAAAAGGATGATCGTCCAGGATGATGGGTGCCATGGGCTAAAAATAAAAATATTAACTCACAACGGTCACATGTTGCATGAAACATCATAACACGCTTCCGAAACCGGGAAGGCCCTCAAATATAAAAAGTCGTCAATATGGATTGAAACTTCTATCTGTGCAAAAGATCTATCAAAAGCAGGGCGGGCCGATAAACACAAAAAATCCTCTCCCAATAGGAAGAGGATAATAAGTTGAAAGAAAATTGCCCGGGGCAATTACTTTTTAAGTGCGTAGCGTTTTTTGAATTTATCGATACGACCCGCAGTATCAACCAGTACTTTTTGACCGGTGAAAAACGGATGCGAAGTGTTTGAAATTTCCAGCTTTATCAGCGGATAATCATTCCCATCTTCCCATTTAGCAGTTTCTTTACTGGCTGCGGCAGAGCGGCTCAGAAAACTGATACCATTACTCATGTCCTTGAAAATAACAAACCGATATTTATCGGGGTGGATTCCTTTTTTCATAACTCTTTGATTTAAAGGCAATACGGATTTTGCCGTATTGGTTAAAAATTTAGACTTGCAAAGGTAATCTTTTGGAAAGAATGTTCAAAGAATATTTAAAACTACGCAAACTAACTGCGCAGATAAACCCGACATGCATATTAACTGCGCATATTGATATACTGCATCGGGAAGCCAAGATCAGCTGTTTTGACCAGTTGAATCACTGCCTGGAGATCATCCAGCTTCTTGCCGGTAACCCTAACCAGGTCGTCCATGATCTGGGCCTGCACCTTCATGCCCGAGTCCTTGATTGTCTTCACAACTTTTTTGGCATCTTCCTGCTTAAGGCCATTTCGAACGGTTACTTCTTTTTTAACCACTTTCCCGCTCTGGTATGTTTCCTTTGAAAAATCGAAAGCTTCAGGTTCAATTCCTTGTTTATGGGCACGGCTGATCAGCACATCCAGCAACTGTCGCATTTTCATATCATCACCCGCTTCAATCTTCAGCTTGAAATCTTTTTTATCCAGATCAATTACTACCGGGGAGTCTTTAAAATCAAAGCGGTTGGTTACTTCCTTATGTACCACGTTCACCGCATTATCAAGCGCCTGTGCATCAACTTTGCTAACGATATCAAAAGATGGCATAGAATAAGTTTTGGCAAATGTAGAAAATCAATTTTGCAACTAAACACAAAAACCATGAAACTAAACACCAAAACTATGAAGGAATTAAAACACCATTAAGGAAATAAAAAATGAGGGCCCCATGGAAATGGGGCCCGTTAACCAAAACTAACTGCTTATGAGAAAATTTTTAGCCTTTCGGCGATATTTTAAAGTTACATATAAGACACACCGCATCCAACAAGGTAACTGAGTATAATTGATATGAGGATGATCTTTTTCATGACTGACTTCTTGTATATATGACTCTTTATGTACTTCAAACGTTACACCAGCCTCTGTTAAAAAAAGGTGAAGAAAAAAATGGACACTATTGTTCGCTTCCCTTAACACGGCTTTGTTCTTCGCCGGCACCACCTTTTTTGCGGTTATTCTGTGGTCCTTTGATCGGTTTACCAAAACGGTAGTTAAATGATATACCAGCTACCCTTGTATCGCGCCGGTTTTGAAATCTTGCCTCGGTACCCTGGATATCGATAAAGCCTTTAACCTTGTTTGTGTAGAATATATCGCGGATGTTTAACCGAACACTGCCCTTTCCTTTCAACACTTGTTTTGAAACACCTGCTGAAGCCTGCCCCAGCCCTCCTATGCTAATCTGTCCATCAAGTCCTTTTGACCTGTAGAACCCACTCAATTCAGCACTCCAGCCTTTCTTGAAATTGAACTGGTTGTTTACATTAAACAAGAACATCGAAGCATCTACATCGAGGTTTTCACCATAAAGCATTCCCTGGTACCTGTTGTAATTGTAATTGCCGTATAAGATGGCTGTCCACCATTTAAAGACCGGTACCTGGGCACTCACACTTAAACCAACATTATCTCTTTCACCGATATTACCGCGTCGCACGATAGTAGCAAAATCAACCTGTTCAAATGTCTCAGCAAAATAATTAGTAGTCTTACTATAGTTCAGGGTTGTAGTCAGGATACTTTTAAATGTGTGGCTTAGCTCCACGTTATTTGTATACTGGGGCTGCAGGAACGGATTGCCAGACTCATATGTATAATTATCAATAAAAAACAGGAATGGATTCAGATCCTGGTATCTTGGGCGGTCAATCCTTCTACCAACAGAAAGTCCAAGCTGGTTGGTTTTGTTAAGCTTATAGCTCAAAAACATTGTTGGAAAAATGTTGTTATAAGTTCTTTCAAAAGCTGAGTCCAGTGCAGGTTTCGCTTCATTGCCAAACTGGTGTCCCTTGATATTTGTATTTTCAAAACGAAGCCCGGCCTGCACTCCAAGTTTCTTATATTGTTTGCTTACGTTGATATAAGCAGCATTGATATTTTCTTCATAACTAAAGCGGTTGGTTTTATCATAATCAACAGAAGGCACACCCGAAACCACGTTAAAATAGTTTGCACTGTTGTCTGTATTTACAAAGCTGCTTTTCACCCCGGTTTCAAGTTTCAGTCCTTTCCCGAGAGGAAGCGTATAATCAACCTTGGCTGAATAAATATTGATATCAACTGGTAGATTGCTGATCAGATCAGTCTGTCCTTTCTTATCCCAGAAAGGATCAAAATTTGCATTCATAAATGTCTGCCTGCTTTGTGAAGCATAGGTTGAGTAATCCAGGTCAGCTGTCAGTTCTTTGCCGGTTGAATCATATTGATGCCTGAAGTTGAGGTTTACCGCGCCATTCTTCCAGGTATTTTTTTGTGTGCCCTCAGAGTAAACAATTGAATCAACAACACTGTTGGCATCCTTCAGATATGAAGTATTATTATTGGAATTATCTTCCGGGCTAAGAAATCCTGAAGTAACTATACCTATGGTTGATTTCTTGTCTATAAAATAATCCACTCCCACTTTCAGGTTATGATTTGTATTACTGCGTTTCATATTTGCGACCTGGTCAAAAACTGCTGTAACCTCTTTATCATCATTTTTATAAATACGATTGATGGTTAACTCCTGGAAGCTGTTGTTTCTGCTAAAACCATAATTCATGAAAGCATTAAACTTACCGTTCCGATAATTTAAATTCAGACTTTCGTTAGTGCGCCAGTATGCACCTTGTGAGTAACCCGCGTTAACGCTTCCGTTAAAACCTTTTTGTTTATTCTTTTTTGTTTTGATGTTGATGATACCGGAATTACCTGCTGCATCATATTTTGCAGGCGGATTAGTCATGATCTCCAGTTGATCCAACTGGTTTGCATTCATATTTTTCAAAAGGTTTACAAGCTCAGCACCACTCAGATATGATGGTCTTCCATCAAGATAGATCTGAACTCCCTGTTTACCTTTAAGGCTGATGTTTCCGTCTTTGTCAACAGTAACTCCGGGCGCTTTTTCAAGAACTTCGAGTGCGGTAGCCCCGGCATTTGATACTGCTGCATCTACATTAACTACCATACGATCGATTTTCTGTTCAATGAATTGTTTTTTTGCAACCACTTCTACAGCTGTTAAGTCGTTAGAACTTGCGATAAGGGAAACATTTCCCAGGTCTTTTTTTGGTGAGTTGGAATTAATATCAAACGGCGTTGATTTGTGAACTGAAAATCCTACCGCAGATACGCGGACGAAGTATCGGCCTTCTTTTATATTAAGGAAATTAAAAGCTCCAGTAGTATCCGCACCCGTAACACCTACCTCGTTGGAATCTTTTGCGGACATAAGAGCAATGGTTGCATTGGGGATTCCCGAATTTTTATTCGCCGCATTGATAATGCGTCCGGAAACTGCTCCTTTCAAAGCCTGTGCGTGGACGCTTATGGTTGCAAAAATATTGAAGCTTATGGCTGCAAAAATAATAAGCGTGAGATTGGTTAATTGTTTCATGTGTGTTGTTTGATACTATGCTAAACTGATTACACAACTAAATTAGGTACTATGTTAAACAAGGTACATGGCTTAGTGGTGGAAGGCTGATTTTGTTGATAATCGGTAAAGTTTTAATGGGATGTTAATGCTGATAGGACGGAGTTGCGGGATTTTGGTTACAGCCAGGAAGTTAATTTGGGATGAATGGTACTGATTTGCTGACGAACGGAAATCTGCATATTTTCCGAGGTTAAGGTTGTTTGATTGAGATTTGAATTGTTGATTTTGCATGTTCAGGGTGTTCACTCGGTTCTTCCCTTCGCCGGATGGGCCTTTCGGTTGGTTTGATTTGCCACTGTGATTCCTGGTTAATACCATTGTTCATGCCGTTCTCTGCTGTTGTCTCCGATCGGCTTTTTGTTCCCTGATCAGCTTTTTTTAGGTATTCATGTAGCGCTGGTTTCTGTTGGGCCCTGATCGGCTGCGGTAACTCCGGGCAGGAATCGAAGGTGGCAATCAAACCAACCTCAGGCCCATCCTGCACGTTCTAATCTCGTTCACTTAAGGGGATATGCGACTTGTTCAACAAAATTCAACATTCACTTATTGCAATATCCGGCATTGACATTATCGGCATTGCAGAAATTAAAATGACATTGATGTGTTACCGGTCTCTGAATCAAAGTTACCAGCTATCCGGTTATTGGAAAAACGCTTGC
>NZ_DATHKG010000132.1:0-92571 GCF_035489435.1 Flavitalea sp. | reverse complement strand
TTGGGAGCGGGATTGTGCCTTTGCGCGGCCTTCGTACCGTGTTCGGAGTTACTGAAGCCGATCAGGGGAGAACAAGCACCAGCACTTGAAGAAACCCTAACAAAGCTGATCAGGGCAAAAAAGCCGATCGGAGACAACAACCACTCCCAGCATGAGCAAAGGTATTAACCACGGGACACAGCCGCAAAAAGGCACAATCCCGCTCCCAACGGTGCGAAGAAGCGGCCAAAAACTCTTGCATAATAATGCTGGTAAACAAAGAAAGCAAACCAGCATGTCGTACCGTGGTCGGAGTTACTGAAGCTGATCAGGGCAAAAAAGCCGATCGGAGACAATCCCGCACGTGCGGGACATGAACAAAGGTATTAACCACGGGACACAGCCGCAAAAAGGCACAATCCTGCTCCCAACGGTGCGAAGAAGCGACCAAAAACTGTTGCATAATAGTGCTGATACAAATTTTTTAACAACCCGACGACCCTGGAGATTATTTAGCGAATGCTTGCAATATCTTTGCATCCATGAATACCAATTCTATGATCAGACCCCTGATGCCGGTCTTTGTAATTTTTGTAATCGTTTCTATAATCTGCCTGTTTCTTCCCCAGCCATTAACAGGATGGAGTATCGATGCTAATGTGCTGCTCGTAGGTAATATCATTCTATTTATCGCCACGCTTGTCTCATTTATGTTCTACCGAAAGTCGCTTACCAATAATCACGCGCCATTTTTTATGCGTATGATTTATTCAGCGATGTTTGCGAAGATGATTATATGTATGGTCAGTGCTTTCATTTACATCGTGACCTACAAAAAAAACGTAAGCAAGGGAGCAATCTTCGCTTGTATGTTTTTGTATTTTGTATATACGTTTGTTGAACTGACGGTGGTTCTGAAACTCAGCAAGGAAAAAAAGAATGCCTAAAAAAGAAGCCCCGCTCGATTATCTGCGTCGTTTTATACCCGCAGAATCTGCACAGAAAACTTTGGATTACCTGGTGCACTATAAGGTGCACCTAACGATTACGCGCGAGCGAAAAACTGTGCTGGGAGATTATCGTCATGCAACGATGACTAAAACACATCGCATAAGTGTCAACGGTAACATGAACAAATATGCTTTTCTCATTACCCTTATCCATGAACTCGCGCACCTTGTTACCTTTTTGAGATTTGGAAACAGGATCCAGGCCCATGGCAAGGAATGGAAAAGGGTATATGGTGAAATGTTGATTGATTTTATGCAGTTGCCTGTTTTTCCGCCTGATATCAGGCAGGCGCTTGCCAGCTCCCTGCATGACTTACCTGCCAGTAGTTGTGCTGATGAACCGCTGATGCGGGTATTAAGGAACTATGATGACCGGAAGGATGGGCAGTTGCTGGTAGAGCAGGTACCGGAAGGTAAACTTTTTGACACCGGGGAGGGACGGATATTCCGGAAAGGAAAAAAGTTGAGAAAAAGATATCAATGTGTTGAAATCAAAACCGGTAAATTGTATTTGTTTAGTCCCGTCTACGAAGTAACGGAGATTGCATCATAACCTTCCACAAAACTGATCATATGAAGAAAGTTTTACTTAGTCTTTCATTAGTCATGACTGTTGTTTTTGTATTTGCTCAAACCAACAAAGGCGACTGGATGATAGGGGGTAATATCCGGGTGAATACAGCGAAATCAAATAATGAAGTCACTATTCAGCCGATTGCGGGATATTTTTTTGCAAAAAGTTTTGCGGCTGGTTCCGAGTTTAAACTGAGTTATTCAAAATTCGGAGCTGAAAAAAGCAGGTCAATTGGCGTTGGTCCCTTTGCCAGGTATTATTTCAATCTTAATAATTCTTCATTCAAGCCATTGGTTCATTCAACGGTGACATTCGAATCAGTAAACACAAATGAAAATGGTACTGAAAGCACAAATACGGTAACCAGTATATATATTCTTGGCGGTGCTGCGTATTTTATTAATGAAAATGTAGCACTGGAAGCGCTCGCAGGGTATAACCGCAGCAAGTATGAAAACCAGGATTCTGAAGGTGGATTTGTATTCCGTTTTGGATTCCAGGTTCATTTACTGGGCAGGGAAGTTCGTACCATAAAAAGCTATTGAATAAGAATGGTAATTCAACAAGACAATTGTTGAACAAGGATAGTTGTTCAACAAGGTTATGCAGGAGCATTATTGAAAAAGGAAAATTATTGAGTCAGTACATTACAGCGATTTGAGCATCCAGATTGCACAACCGAAATGGCCGCTGTTGCCAAGCTGTTTATCAAGATAATTAAAACCAAATTTTTCATACACCTTCATTGCCTGGCTCAGTTCCGGCATGGTTTCGATATAAACATGACGGAAGCTGGAATTGGTAGCAAAAGCAAGTGCCTTTTCAATAAGTGATTTTCCAAGACCGATTCCCCTGGCCGGGGGAACAAGGTACATTTTTACGAGTTCGCAGGTGCCTTCTGGCAGGCCGGGAGTAGGAAAGATACCCACGCCACCTGCAATGGTACCATCTATTTCAGCCACATAATAAATGCTGCCGGGTTCCTGGAATAATTCATACAAATGATCCGTACTGGAGTCATAATAAACCGTACCAGGATGGTTTGCTTTAAATTCAGTTAAAGTATCTCTGATGATCTTAGCGAGATGTGAATTATCTGCAGCCTGTATGGGCCTGATATTAATATCTTTCAAATCGTGTTTTACGCAAAGATAATTTCTCTGCATCAAAACTGATGATGGTTCCTTAACTTAAGAAGGCCATGATGGTATAAAGAATGACGTAAGAGACGACGATCATTCCATAAAATATTTTAGTAGCGTGTTTCATAAAATCTGATCTAAAGGTTTTAAAAGGGTTCGGGGAAAGCAATAACGAAAAACGGGATGCAAATATTTTGCCACCTCAAAATATTGTAGAAATCCACAGTACAGTTTTTGCAGCCCGGATACCTGCCAGGTAATGTCCTGGACTGGTACCGCGGTTATCATGTTAGTGGAAGGTAGATGATGTGGGGGAGACAAAGTTATCGTATCAGTGAAATGGATTTTGAAGCGTGTATAATGCCGACCGAAGGTCCCGGCCAGGCTGCTGGTGTATTTACTTCGTAATTTTACGTGAATTATGTATAGGGTTGTACCCTTATTTTTGCGACCAGTTATAAGAATAACAGGCGAGTAATTGTTAGCCGAGAATAACAATGGCCCGTTTTGATCCATTATCCATTCAAGTACTACACCCTGTGCAAATGACCCGACCCTGACTTAGAATTGCAATCATACCCTTTAAATGCTTGTGTCACTACTTCTGAGTTTCGTAAATTACCAGACTCATAAACTTCACGGCAATAAAAATCCCCCCAATACAAACTGGGGGGATTTTTTATAGCGATGATTTATCTATGATAGCGATAGCGCCTTAGCAACCAAAGCAGCTGCTTCACTCAATTCTATTGCTGACTGCACTTTCAATCCACTTTCTTCGATCAGCTTTTTAGCTTCAGCGGCATTTGTTCCCTGCAAACGTACAATGATCGGAACTTCGATATTCCCAATTGATTTGTAAGCATCAATTACTCCTTGTGCCACACGATCGCAACGTACGATACCACCGAATATATTAATGAGTATCGCTTTTACTTTAGGATCCTTCAGGATAATCCTGAATCCTGCTTCAACTGTCTGCGCATTTGCTGTACCACCTACATCCAGGAAGTTGGCAGGTTCACCACCACTCAGCTTAATCATATCCATTGTAGCCATGGCCAGACCTGCACCATTAACCATACAGCCTACATTACCGTCCAGTTTTACAAAGTTCAGGTTGTACTTTCCGGCTTCTACTTCTGTAGGATCTTCTTCACTGATATCACGCATTGCTTCCAGGTCCGGGTGCCGCATCAATGCATTATCATCCAGGTTCATTTTACAATCAACCGCGATTATCTTTTCATCAGCTGTTTTAAATAAAGGATTGATCTCAAGCATGCTGCAATCGAGGCCAACATAGGCGTTGTAAAGATTTGTAACAAACCTTACACAGTTTTTGAAAGCTTCACCTTTCAGGCCAAGGTTGAAGGCGATCTTCCTTGCCTGGAAACCGAGCAGCCCGCCGCTTGCATGAACCCATTCTTTAAATATTTTTTCCGGTGTGTTGTGGGCAACTTCTTCAATATCCATCCCGCCTTCTGTACTATACATAACAACATTCTGACCCTTTGTGCGATCAAGAAGAATGGATAAATAAAATTCCTTAACCGGGTTAGCACCAGGATAATAAACATCCTGTGCAACCAGTACTTTGTTAACCACCTTACCGGCTTCCCCGGTCTGGATGGTCACCAGCGTACCCCCAAGTAACCTCGAAGCTATCTGCTTCACATCTTCTGAGCTTTTGCCTACTGCAACTCCCCGCTGATCAGTTCCCACAATCTTACCTTTTCCACGTCCGCCGGCATGGATCTGGGCCTTAACTACAGCAAACGCATTACCGTACTGTACTTTAAGGTTCTTATAAGCTTCCTCTGCGGCGCCGGCACTTTCTACCGGAATGCCTTCCTGGATCGGGACGTTATATTTTTTTAATAACTCCTTTGATTGATATTCGTGAAGGTTCATGAAAAAAAATTTTGACGAAAATAGGAAAGTATTGTCAATTGATGATTTTCAATTGATAGAGACAGGTGGCAAATTGTTGTTTTGCAGTTAAATATGAAGGATTCATGATCTAAAAATCCAATATTCAATCTTAAATGTTCAAGATTCAATTACTTTGCAGCCGTTTCTTTTAAACGCATTATTAAATCAGACTTCTGTTTATGGCCGGTGTAATTGAGCAACTCCAGGAGACCACCTCATATATAAATTCCGTTTATCGTGGCAAACCACTTGTAGGGGTTGTACTGGGTAGCGGTCTCGGTAATTTTGCTGAGGGTATAAAGGTTGAAATGGAAATCGACTATAATGATATCCCGAATTTTCCGGTTTCGACGGTAGAGGGCCATCATGGGAAGCTGATTTTTGGAGAGCTGGGTGGCAAAACAATCATTGCCATGGCTGGTCGTTTCCATTATTATGAAGGGTACAGTGGGCAGGATGTGGTTTTCCCAATACGGGTGATGAAATCCCTGGGAGTTGAAACTTTATTAATATCAAATGCTGCAGGAGGCGTTGACCCATCTTTCCGGGTTGGGGACCTGATGGTTATCACTGATCATATCAGTCTTGCCACCGCGAACCCGTTATTGGGCAAAAATTTTGAAGCATTGGGACCAAGGTTTCCGGACATGAGCGAGCCATACAATAAACAATTGATAAAAAAAGCGGAAAAAATCAGTGATGATCTTGATATTCCACTTCGTTCAGGGGTTTACTTTGGAGTAACAGGCCCGACATTTGAAACCCGTGCAGAATACCAGATGATCCGTATCCTGGGTGGTGATGCGGTAGGAATGAGCACGGTTCAGGAAGTAATCGCAGCGGTTCATATGGGTATGAAAGTATTTGCAATGAGCGTTATTACGGATATTGGTATACGCGAGGAAGATAATGTGATTACCCATGAAGAGGTTTTGCGGGCAGCTAACGAAGCAGAACCCAAGCTGACCCTGATTTTTCAACGTTTAATTGAAAAGATCTGATAGGGAAAGGTTCAATGAATTGTTAATGAAGACGGTTTAGATAAGCCATTTCAACGAATCGGTTCCAACAAATTGGTTTCAATAACCAACTTCAGGAATACGTTCGCAATAAAAAGGAATACGTTCTCAATAAAAATGAACAGCTACAAATCTTACTGATAAGTGTTGAAAAGGAATCTCAAATTTTTATTTTTTGTATTGCTGGTATTTTTAATTACCGGGCAGCTCAATGCACAGAGTGGGGCAATGAACCGACTACAGGGAATGGGTAGTCGCTTCGGTGGCGGTTCTGGCGGAGCCGGAGACAGTTTACTAAAACGGGTTGATGACTCTATCACTATCACATTCCGCTACCTTGATTCCAGCCGCTCACAGAAATTTGATACGGTAATTACAGATTTTACACGCTTTTTTCCCGTTCCCTGGCAGTTTAAAACCCTTGGTAACCTCGGAAATGCCGCCGAATCAATGATTTACTCTCCCAAAATGCAATCAGGATGGGATCACGGTTTTCATTCCTTCGATATTTACAATTTTAAGCCAACCGATATCAGGTTTTACAATTCGACTAACCCATATTCCGAACTCGGTTATCTGCTGGGAAGCCAGCAGGAACAAATGATCCACCTGTTACACACGCGAAATATAACGCCCAACTGGAGTGTTAGTTTTCAGTACCGGCTGACAAGTGCTCCAGGCTTTTTTCAGAACCAGGCAACGAATCATAATAACTACCGGTTAGGATCCTGGTATCAATCCCGTAATAAACGATATCAGAACTTTGTGGTCGTGGTCGGGAATAAACTGCAGTCAGGTGAAAATGGTGGTATAAGAACAGATGGCAATTATCTTGACAGTGTCGGCTACACCCAAAGACTGACCATACCTACAAAACTTGGTGGAGATAATATTGGTAATTCCAACCCCTTCAACCCGGTTTTGAATGTAGCTTCCCGTTTTACGAATGCTACCTATATGATGCGGCAACAGTATGATATCGGTCAGAAAGATTCTATTGTTACTGATACCAGCGTTATTCCCTTATTCTATCCCCGTTTAAGGCTTGAACATACCATCACTTATAATACTTACAAATACCGGTATGAAGACAAACTTATTGACAGTACTGACAAAGCATATTATGAGAACTATTACAAATACCCGGACCTCATACGTGACACATCCCGCATTTTTCTAAGAGACTTTTGGAAAGAAATGATAAATGACTTTTCCATTTATTCTTTTCCTGATGCCAAAAATTCCCAGCAATTCATTAAGGTGGGCGCTTCCCTTCAAAATCTTAGCGGGGATTTCGACACCGGCCTTGTGAAAGAGAAATATTACAATTTCTTTATTCATGGTGAATACCGGAATAAAACGCGGAACCAAAAATGGGATCTTGAGGGCAATGGAAATTTCTATCTGCGCGGTCTTAACGCAGGCGATTACAGTGCTTATGTCAGTCTAAAGAGATTTGTTTCAAGGAAGATCGGCTATTTTGCAGTGGGTTTTCAAAATGTAAACCGAACTCCTTCTTTTAACTTCGACCCCATCAGCAGCTTTTATCTGCCATACGTACAAACACAGTCTTTTAACAAGGAGAACACGACAAATATTTTTGCTTCCCTGGAAGAACCACGATCAAAGCTGAAGTTAACCGGTAGTTATTACCTGGTGAGTAACTATACTTATTATAAGAGTTATTATGAACCGGCCCAGGCATCCACTTTGTTCAACGTTTTAGCTATTACTGCACAGAAACAAATAAAAATCGCCGGAAAATGGAACCTGCGAACCTGGATAGTGCTGCAACAAAGAGCTGGTAATGGACCTGTTAACCTGCCTCTTATTCTCACCCGCAACCAGGTCGGATATGATGGAAACCTGGGCTTCAAAAACCTTTCTACCAGTTTTGGACTTGAATTCAGGTATTTCACTCCATACAAGTCAAATGGATATTCTCCGATGATGGGACAATTCACCTACCAGGATACAAACACGGTGGCCATGCGTATGCCGGAGATCACGGCCTATCTCCATTTCAGGATCCGAAGCTTTATGGCCTATCTGCATGTAGAAAATCTCAATTCTTTTAGTTTGTCCACCGGAGGGTTTCATAATAACAATATCCTGATTCCTGATTATCCAACCCCGGGTCTCCAGATTCGTTTAGGGATACATTGGAGTTTTATCAACTAACTTAAAGAGAGATATGAATTATGAGTTATGAGTTATGAAACCAGTGATGAAATTATGAGGGATGAATGATCGGGTGACATCCTCATTCTAATAACTTGTACTTTCATGAGATTGGGAAATTCAAACGGTTTGGGTATTTGCTGACGGGCATTAGTTGCTGGCATTAGTTGCTGGCATTTGCTGCCGGATTTGCTGCCGGATTTGCTGCATGATTTGTTGCCGGATTTGCTGCCGGCATTTGTTGCCGGCGTTGAAAACAGCTTCTGGATCGCTGTCGCAATAGCCGATTATATATGCCGGGGGAATTTGTTATCTTTGCATTGTTGTGAAAAAAGCGTTTGTCGCCATATTAGCTGTTTTGTACCTGGCCGTTGCTAGTGGGGTTGAAATGAATATCCATTATTGCATGGGCGAAATTGCTTCTGTTGAATATGGTAAATCTGAAAAAGGGCGTTGCGGTAAATGTGGAATGGAATCCAAAAAAGGATGTTGTGAAGATGAGACAACATTTCTTAAGATCCAGGATTCACACCAGTCATCTCAACTGAGTTGGGCTTTCCAGGTACCTGTAGCTGAACTAGCAATATCACCTGATTTTCAGAGTTCCTTCGTATACCACAGTAAGTCTATCATCGATCAACCTGCGAAAGGTCCACCACCAGGTTCACATCTTCCAATTTATATAAAAAACTGCGTTTTTAGGATTTGATCTTCAGCCCGGTTGTTTTAAAGAGATGCCTTTTACTTTTGTCAATACATCACTTTTTAACAATCCATCCCTGGTTGTAACAGTTAGTTACTAGTTGTAACAGTCCGTTGCGTTTTACCTGATTCAACATCCCGGCTTTATTAATTTTCTATTCTGTTTCGGTCTGACTCGATTATTGGCTATGTTTTATTAATCCAATGAAACCGATAACGCGAGGATATTTATTAAAAGTCTAGCCGGTCCTGATCAATTTTAAAAAATCATTGTATGAAAAATATTATCATAATTGTAGCAATTTTTATTTCATTCTCAGCATCTGCACAATTTAAATCTGCCAGCCTTACAGCTGCAGGTTTGACCTGCGCAATGTGCACAAAAGCCATCAATATTGCACTCGATAAACTTCCATTTATTGAGTCGGTAAAACCCAATATAAAAACATCCTCTTTTGATATCAGCTTCAGGCCCGGTGCAGCTGTTAACTTCGACGCTATGAAAAAGGCTGTTGAAGGTGCCGGATTTTCGATTGCAAGGCTTGCAGTTAATGCAGAATTCAAAAATGTAACGGTCAAAAATGATTCGCATATTAAACTGGGGGATAAAACATTTCACTTCCTGAAGGTTTCCGCTTCTACTTTGAATGGTGAAAAGTCTGTTGTCATAGTTGACAAAGATTTTCTCAGTGCGAAAGAGTATAAAAAATATGCGGCAGCAACAAGCATGGCCTGTGTTCACACCGGTAAAGCTGAAAGCTGTTGTACCGGTTCAGGGATACAGGCAGGAACCCGGATTTATCATGTTACCATCTGATTGGATCTTATATGATATGCTATGACCCTGTCAGGCCTTTTATAAAACAGTTCCGTAAGACTGCTTTACTTTTCTTAATGGTAATGACTGCATCGGCAAGTATTAACGTTAATGCGCAACCGAAGAATTCCCGGGTTGGAACAATTGTCCCGGAGATTGCTTTGCCGGATACCGCCGGTTCCGTGCGTAGGTTGTCAAATCTGCTTGGAAAGGTAGTCCTGATAGATTTCTGGGCTTCCTGGTGCGGACCTTGTCGTAAATCGAACCCAGCCCTGGTGAAAATATATGATGAATACCAGTCCAGGGACTTCGAAATCTATGGCGTAAGCCTGGATGAGTCAACAATGGCCTGGAAACATGCCATAAATGCTGATAAAATCAACTGGGTACAGGTGAATGATAAAGGTAACCCCAATGAAGAAGGTACTGCAGCCTGGCAAATCAGGTATATCCCTACTTCTTTTTTGTTGAACAAGGAAGGGAAAATTGTTGCCGTTAATCCTTCAGTTAGACAACTAAGATCATACCTCAAAAAACATCTGAAATGAAATCAGTTTCATATAAATTGAAAGCAATATTATATAGATCTAACACATCAGTTTATGAGATTATGTCATCAACACCTAAACTGAACTTGTTATTAGATGATATTAGCTCAACATCATATAGATCGGATCTGTCATTATCCGGAATAAAATCTCAGTTCAAAATATTTTTGTTTTTTCCTATTCTCCTCTTTGCTATAGCCATATTGCCAGAAGAAGCCAGGGGCCAGGAATTATATGTGTTTACTGAACCGGCGTCCAATATGCCTGCAAAGTCATTGAGCGCTAAATATTCAGGCAAGTTTGTAAAAACAATCATGCATGAAACCCGTATAGAGCAAAGGCATACGGCTGAAGTCATGTTTGGACTCAACAAGAACTGGATGATACATGGGGCCACTACCTTTTCTGATATGTATACTGATCAGATGCGCTTTGAATCGGGTAGGGTCTATGCAAAATACCGGTTTCTTTCAAATGACCAGGTCCATAAACATTTCAGGATGGCAGCCTTTGGTGAGGCTTCACATAGCCGGAACGAATTGATGTTTGATGAAATTTCACTCGAAGGAGATCAGAGTGGAGTACAGGCTGGTCTGATTGCTACCCAGTTATGGAACAAACTTGCCGTATCTTCTACTGTAAGCTTTATTCAGGTCACGAAAGAAAAACCAAAACATCATCCTGAAGATCATCCTTACCAGGCATTTAATTATTCACTGTCTGCCGGCTTGCTGGTATTGCCAGTTGAATACACCAGTTACAATCAAACCAATCTGAATATTTATGTTGAACTACTTGGCCAGCAGGCCCTTGACAGGAAAAAATATTATGTTGACCTTGCGCCTGCCATTCAACTTATTTTTAACAGCACCTACAAGCTGAACCTGGGATATCGTTTCCAGTTAAACACTAACATGCTCAGGATGTCCCCTAACAGTTTCAACATCGCCTTTGAAACCGTTTTTCTGAATGTCTTAAAACGAAAAGGGAAGGAAAAGCCAGATCAATAAATAGTGAAGAACTGGGTATCAATCGCCTGATCTGCAAGCATCTTCTGGATTATAACTTCTTGTCGATTTCGTGTGAGTCGGTCACCAGCGGTAGGTCGGTCAAGGCACCTATTTCCCTGGTCCGTGTTCCCAAAGCTGATCAGGACGTGTAGGCAACCGGAGCATAAACAGCTCATAAAAAGCCCAATCAAGTCATAACAAGCCGATAGTAGCCAATTCCGCAGGTGCGGGACTGTCAAACGGCGCCGGTCCCACACTTAGTGGGAAGGAAATCAGTGCCGTACCGGACTACCGCCTTCGAACGGAGTGATTTTTTTGCTTATGTAAAAAAAATGTATATATTTGGCTAAATATAATTTTAGACATGTCTAAATATTATTTTAAACAGGCTAAAAATATGATGAGGCTGACAACATTTTTCCTGGCATTTTTCCTGCTCACAAAATTGAGCGCGCAGGAGCATATAGTGACTGCCACGATCATGGATAAAAAAAACTTTGAAACGATACCTGGTGCAACCGTTATGACTGGCGATTCCACCAAAACTGTTATGGCAGATAAAAACGGAAGGTTCCGGATTAAATCTTCTCTCGATTCATTATTAGTAGTTGTAACAGCAACGGGATACGAAAAATCATCACTATACATTTACAAATCAGAGAAGAACGATATCTTTTTGCTTCCTTCACTGTCTTCTATGAGCGAGGTGGTGGTTACAGGTACCATGCGAACAGTACAAAAAACTGCGAGCCCGGTGCCTGTAGAAGTATATACTCCTAAGTTTTTTCTTAAGAATCCTACTCCCACAATTTTCGATGCCTTACAAATGGTAAATGGCGTAAGGCCACAACTGAACTGCAACGTGTGTAACACAGGTGATATCCATATGAATGGCCTGGAAGGACCATATACTATGGTGCTGATAGATGGAATGCCGATCATGAGTTCGCTAGCCTCTGTTTATGGATTATCAGGTATTCCAAACTCCCTGGTCGAAAGGATAGAAATTGTAAAAGGTCCGGCTTCATCCCTTTACGGATCCGAAGCTATCGGCGGTCTGATCAATGTCATCACCAAAATTCCTTCAAAAGCACCGAGACTGTCTGCTGATGTTTCCGGAACCACCTGGGGTGAATTAAATGCAGATCTTGGTTTGAGGTATAAATCGGGGAGGAAGTCGAAAGGCCTGTTTGGAATGAACTATTTCAATTTCAATAACCGGGTTGACAGGAACAATGACAATTTCACTGATATCACACTGCAAAACAGGATTTCACTGTTTAACAAATTCAGCTGGGAAAGAAAAGAGAACCGCGTCGCAAACCTGGCAATCCGTTATATCAATGAGGATCGATGGGGTGGTGAAATGAACTGGAACAAATCGTATCGCGGCGGGGATAGTGTGTATGGTGAAAACGTAGAAACTTCCCGGGCTGAGTTAATTGGTAACTACCAGTTGCCTCTAAAAGAAAAAATTGTATTTGCTTATTCAGTGAATGATCATCGTCAGCGTTCCGCCTATGGCAAAACGATCTTTGATGCCGATCAACGCATTGTTTTCGGTCAGTTAACCTGGAACAAACAGATTGGAGTTAGTCACGAAGCATTGGTTGGACTTGTTACACGATATACTTACTACGACGACAACACCACAGCCACCTTCGACACTACGACCGGTAAAAACCGTTCAGACAATATTTTTCTTCCTGGTATTTTTTTACAGGATGAAATAAAATTAAACGGTCAGCAATCGTTGTTGCTGGGTTTACGCTATGATTATGACAAAAGGCATGGTAACATTTTTACCCCTCGTGCCGCCTACAAGTTATCGTTAACACCAAACGATATTATAAGGATAAATGCAGGTACCGGTTTCCGGGTGGTGAACCTGTTTACGGAAGATCATGCAGCTCTTACGGGCGCCCGTGATGTGGTTACAAAAAGTTCATTAAAACCTGAGCGGAGCTATAATGTAAATTTTAACTACATCAAAAAAATCTATACAACGTCCTGGTGGCTAAACCTCGACTTCTCAGCCTGGTACACTCACTTTACAAACAGGATTTTACCTGACTATACAACAAACAGTAACCAGATCATTTATGATAATCTTAGCGGATATGCAGTGTCAAAAGGGATCAGTTTAAATACTGAGATGGGCTTTACAAATTCACTGCGTGGAAATATCGGTGTTACATTTATGGATGTATCAACAATTAACAAAATGCCGGATGGCAAAAAAATTACTGAAAGACAATTGCTCACAGAAAGATTTACCGGCACCTGGGCTTTGAGTTACAGCTTCAGAAAATCAAAGTTGTCGATCGATTATACTGGTAATATTTACGGATCGATGAAATTACCCTTGTTGTCTGCCCTGGATCCGAGACCTGCTTATTCCCCGCTCTGGAGTTTACAAAATATACAGGTGACCAAAAGGTTCGGTAATAATTTTGAAGTTTATGGTGGTATCAAAAACTTACTCAACTGGACTCCCGCTAAAAAAAATGCCTTGCTCATAGCGCGCGCACATGATCCCTTTGATAAAAAAGTTGAATTCAATGCAGACGGCCAGCCCCGGGTTACAGCAGAAAATCCATACGCGCTCACCTTCGATCCCAACTATGTATATGCACCCAACCAGGGAATGAGAGGCTTCCTGGGTTTAAGATGGTCCCTATAGTTTGTGGTTTCTATAGTGACCGTTATTGATCAGAAGTAGTTTAAAGCGCTATTAAAATTCAAAATACAGTCTTGTTTAGTCACTCCCGTTGCCCTATCTTAGCCGCTTGAAAAGGGCAATCGCAGCAATATTCTTATCTCTTTACATGTTATCATTTTCAGAGCTTCCACAACTGCTGAAAATACCTGTATTTATTGCGCATTTTCATGAACACAAACAAATCGATCAGCAAACCACCGTTTGGGGTTTTATAAAAGAACATTACCAGGGCAAGTTTGTGATGGATGAAGATTACAAAAGAGATAACCAATTGCCTTTCAGAACTGCAAATTTTGAAATCAACACTACTGTAATCTTTGCCCCACCTGTCGGCATCGAATTACCCGAGTCTGTCGGAACTTATAAAAAGGAGTTCAAATTGTTTGACGATAGCGATAATCCCATCTCTTCTCTTCACGATATTTTCCAACCTCCAAGGGCTTAATTGCAAATCCGGATACAGGCGAATAACACCAGGATGTATGCATTGGTAAACTCAATGCAACACTAACTGCCTGGGATAGCTTTGCCCGTCCTTGCTACAGACAAGCCATGAATTTTAATAGTTCTTTTGATTTTGATTCGTTATCTGATGCCTAATAGTTCTATGACTTTGATAGTTCTATGATTTTGATAGTACTATGATGTTGAAAGTACTATGTTGTTGAATGTGTTATGATGTTGATAGTTCTATGGTATTCATTAATTCTATTAGTGTTAATCATTTGTATTTATGTAAATCAACTACATAGATGTTCATCAGTCAAATTAAATAATAAATCAGCTGGCGGAAAATCAAATTAGCTATCAATTATCTTATGTCGGTAGTCTGGATGCAAGGCATGCAATCCTATAATCTTTGATCCCCCGGAGAATCAAACTACAAGACAGTTTCCATTAATATGAATTCTGAAACGAGCATGTAAAGTTTCCATACATGACGGATATCTCAACGTATGCCCACCATGTTGGCATGACCGGGGTAACCATGAAAAAATGAAAAATCACCCAAAGTCGGGTAATTCATTTCGTATAACCTTTCATAACTCCTTTCATAATTCATAATTCATAACTCATAATTCTCTTGAATTTGTTGTTGCAAAAAATAATTCAGTTTTCTGTTAAGAACAAACTGATCATCGGGTTGTTCACGCTCGTATTAGTGGTGGCAGGAGCTTACCATGTCTCACGTTTACCTATAGATGCGCTGCCTGATATCACCAGTAACCAGGTGCAGGTTATTACTGTTTCTCCGTCACTTGCCGCATCCGAAGTTGAGCAATTGATCACCTTTCCCATTGAACAGGTGAATGCAAGTATTCCGGGACTTACAGAAATGCGATCTGTTTCGCGTTTTGGATTATCGGTCATTACCCTGGTATTCACAGATGAAGTAGATGTTTATTGGGCGAGGCAACAGGTATCGGAAAGGTTGATCCAGGTGCGTGAGCAGATCCCGGCGCATGCGGGCTCCCCCGAACTTGCACCCGTCACCACCGGTCTTGGTGAAATATATCAATATGTAGTACGCCCGGCGAAAGGCTATGAAGGTAAATATGATCTCGCTGAACTGAGATCGATACAGGACTGGATCATCAGGCGCCAGTTGCTTGGCACACCCGGTGTGGCAGATGTCAGCAGTTTTGGTGGTATCCTCAAACAATACGAAGTAGGGGTGCAGCCTTCAAAATTAAAAAGCCTGGGCATAACAGTAACTGATGTGTTCAATGCTTTGCAAAAAAATAATGAAAACTCCGGAGCTTCCTATATCGAAAAGGGACCCAATACACTTTTTATCCGAACGGAAGGTCTTGCTGCAAATACAGCTGAAATCGGAAATATTTTTGTAAAACAAAATTCTGGTGGCACACCTGTATTTATAAAAGATGTTGCTGATGTGCGCATAGGCAATGCTGTTAGATACGGTGCTATGACTTATAGGGACCAGGGTGAAGTTTCGGGTGCCGTGGTGCTGATGTTGAAAGGCGCCAATGCTTCAGCGGTAGTCAAAGACCTTCGTAAAAAAATGGATGAGATTCGTAAAACCCTGCCTGAAGGTGTTATTGTGGAAACCTTCCTGGAAAGAACAAAAATGGTTGATAACGCTATTGGTACAGTCTCAAAAAATCTTATTGAAGGAGCACTTATAGTTGTTTTTGTCCTGGTATTTTTTCTCGGAAATTTCAGAGCCGGATTGATAGTGGCAAGTGTAATTCCGCTGTCCATGTTATTTGCAGTGATCATGATGAACATGTTTGGTGTGTCGGGCAACCTGATGAGCCTCGGGGCGCTTGATTTCGGATTGATTGTTGACGGTGCGGTAATTATTGTAGAGGCACTTGTTCATCGTTTATCCCATGTTTTAAGAAAAAACCGCATTGGCCAGGCCGAAATGGATGAAGAGGTTACAGGCGCTGCTTCACGAATGATGAGCCCGGCTGTATTTGGACAGGTCATTATATTGATCGTTTATCTTCCGATTCTTACGCTTGTTGGCATTGAAGGTAAAATGTTCAGTCCGATGGCTCAGACTGTTTCATTTGCTCTGGTTGGTGCTTTTATCCTTTCACTGACTTATGTGCCCATGATTTCTTCCCTTTTTCTTAGTAAGAAGTTAAGTCATAAAAATAGCCGGGCCGACAAGGTGATGAATTGGCTGCAAAAATTTTATGGACCTTTGTTAAGACAATCATTGCGCAAGCCTGCCATTGTTTTGTTATCAACTTTGTTATTGTTTTCAGCTGCTATCCTCGGACTTTCCAGGCTGGGTGGTGAATTTATACCTGAACTGGAAGAAGGTGATTTTGCAATTGATGCAAGATTATTACCCGGATCATCATTAACAAAAACAATTGAAGTCACCCAGCAGGCTGTAAGACTCTTACAAAACAAGTATCCCGAGGTTGAAAAAATTGTAACACGTATTGGCGCCAGCGAAATCCCAACTGATCCGATGCCGATTGAAATGACGGATATCATTATTTCACTTAAGCCTAAGAATGAATGGGTTTCTGCAGAAAGCTTTGATGAGCTCGCTACAAAAATGAGTAAAACACTTGATGAGATACCTGGTCTTTCAGCAGGCTTCCAGTACCCGGTGCAGATGCGCTTTAATGAGCTACTTTCCGGGGCAAGGCAGGATGTGGTTTGTAAGTTGTTTGGTGAAAATCTGGATACATTAACTGCCTATGCATCTAAAATTGGCAAGGTCATACAGTCGGTGGATGGTGCTACTGATCTCTATCTTGAATCAGTAACCGGACTGCCACAAATAGTTATCAAATATCACCGTGAGGCAATTGCATTGTACCAATTGAATATTGCTGATGTGAACCAGGTACTGCGTAGTGCTTTTGCAGGTGAAGTGGCTGGGACTATTTATGAAAATGAAAGAAGGTACGATCTGGTAGTGCGCATGAAAGAAAGTTCGCGCCAGGACATTTCTGATATTCAACAATTACTAATCAACACACCTGGTGGGTTGCAGGTGCCGCTAGCACAGCTGGCGGATATACAAATCAAAGACGGCCCCAACCAGATACAACGTGAAGATGCGAGAAGACGAATCATCGCTGCTTTTAATGTACGTGGCCGTGATGTGCAGTCTGTTGTCCAGGAGCTGGAATCCAGGATTGAAAGTCAAATCAAGCTGCCTGCGGGTTATTCAATAAAATATGGTGGTCAGTTTGAAAATCTCAGCAAAGCAAAGGACCGATTATTCATCGCTGTGCCCGCTGCACTATTATTAATTCTTATGATGCTGTATTTCGCATTCGGTTCAATGAAATATGGTATCCTGATTTTTACAGCTATTCCCTTGTCAGCCATTGGTGGCATTTTTGCGTTGATCATCCGCGGGATGCCTTTCAGTATATCCGCAGGCATTGGTTTTATTGCCTTATTTGGAGTAGCAGTGTTAAATGGTATCGTATTGATCACTGAATTTAACAGGCTTAAGAAAGAAGGTATGACTGATATTAAAAACATCATCATGGAAGGAACTAAACTTCGGTTGCGACCGGTATTAATGACCGCCTCCGTAGCATCACTTGGTTTTCTGCCAATGGCATTGAGCCAGGGTTCAGGTGCTGAGGTACAACGCCCGCTGGCCACAGTAGTTATCGGTGGTCTGATTACGGCCACTATTCTAACGCTTGTTGTCTTGCCCGTTTTGTATGCCTGGCTTGAAAACAGCAGCAGAAAAGGGTTAAAGCCGGTCTTGACAATTACCTGTATTATGGGTTTGCTGCTACCCGCAGCATTAAGCGCACAGCAGCCAGGTGTTACCGGGAAACCGACTAGTCAGGTTAAACATCGTCAAGGTATGTTGCAAACTGATTCTGCAGGTATTCGAATGTCTTTAGACGCTATGATTGCCATGGCGCGAAATAACAATCTTTCAATCAGTGCCGCCCGCAAAAACGTCGATTATTCCAGGCAACTGGAAGGATCATCTTTCGATCCGCCAAAAACGGTAGTTGGTGGTGAGTATGGAAATATCAACAGTACTTTCAATGATACCCGCCTGTTTGTTTCGCAAAACATTGGCCTACCGGTGATATATAAACGCCAAAAATCCCTTTTCAGAGCAGAAACCGGATTGCAGGAACAGTCTGTGGCTGTTAAGGAAAATGACCTGGTGCGGCAGGTAAAAATGTATTATTATGAAATGACAGTATTACTTGAGAGGCAGCAGCTGCTGGCTGAACTTGATTCAGTATATAAGGGCTTTGCCAATGCAGCGGACATCAGGTTAAAAGCCGGTGAAACAAATGTGCTGGAAACAACTACCGCTTTATCATTGGTTGAACAACTTGCCTTACAGGCTGAGGAACTTGAAGAGGATTTGCATATATACCAGGCGCAACTCAAAACTTTGCTTAACACCACTGCCGATGTAATGCCTGCCTATGAGCAGTTAAAAATGCAGGCAATACTTATCTCAGACAGCATAAATATAACTGGGAATCCCTTGTTGGGTTTTTACGAAAGGCAGCTTCAGGTGACGAATGCGCAGACAGCCGTGGAGAGAAACCGCCTGGTGCCGGATTTTACAGTTGGTTATAACAATCTATCGATTCGTGGTTACCAGACCAAAGACGGGATTAATCAATCTTTTTATAGCGGTGCCGACCGTTTTAGTTTTTACCAGCTAAGTGTTGGATTGCCGTTGTTTGCAAAATCCGCGAAATCAAGGATAAAAGCCATGCAATCAAAAGAGGAGGCGATGAAGCTTGAGTTGGCTGCGGGTTCAATGCAGTTACAAAACCAACTAACGGCAGCCACGCATGATCAGCAAAAACTGTTGAGAAGGCTGAGTTATTATGAGACTACCGGTCTGAAACAGGCAGAGCAGATTATGAAAAATGCCAGTTTGAGTTTTCGCAATGGAGACATTGGCTATGTTGAATGGACAGTGCTAATGAACAATGCTGTCAACCTCAGAATTGGGTATCTTGATGCTGTGAGGGCTTTCAATAATTCAGTTATAGAAATTCAATACCTAATGGCGAAATAAGCTTCTGTGAAGATCAAGCCAATACAACATATCATTACAACAAAACATACAAGAAAACATATAACACAACAATACAACACAACAATACAAAATAACAATACAACGAAACAACACAACGAAACAATACAACAAAACAGTAGAACCAATCAGTAGTACAAATCAGTATAACCAATCAATACATTAATAAGCTCATTTGAAATATAGTAATATGCCTTACAGAATCATTTTATCGTTTTTAATATTCGGACTTTTTGCCTGTACTGAACCAGTGGACAAGCAGGAGCCGACAGAAGAAGATACAACTAGTCCCGAAATAGTAACCTTAACGTCTCAGCAGATCACCAATGGTGGTATTGTGACGGCTGTACCTTTATCCCAAAAACTGAGTACTGAGTTGTCGGTTAACGGATCGATTGATGTGCCGCCACAGAACATCGTTTCAATAAGTTTTCCATTCGGGGGATATCTTAAGAATACCCAGTTATTACCGGGGATGCGCGTGTCAAAGGGGGAGGTGATTGGGTTAATGGAGGACCAGAGTCTGGTTCAAATCCAGCAGGATTACCTGATGGCTGTGGCAAGACAGAATTACCTGAAACAGGATTATGAAAGGCAGAAAACGTTGCAGGAGAACAATGTCAATTCCGCTAAAACTTTCCAGCAGGTGGAATCGGAATATGCCAGCCAGAAAGTATTAGTGAGCGGACTTGCACAAAAGTTAAAGATGATACATGTAAATCCCTCATCCTTAAACGAATCAAACATATCAAGCACCGTACCTATCTATTCCCCTATCAATGGATTTGTTTCCGGTGTAAACGTTAACATAGGCAAGTTTGTAAATCCGACAGATGTCCTGTTTGAACTGATCAATCCGGAGGATATGCATGCGGCTCTTGTTGTTTTCGAAAAAGATATTGCGAAGGTTCAGAAAGGTCAGCAGGTAAAAGTTTCTTTAGTTGATGAACCGGGTAAAGAATATTTGTGCGAAGTTATCCTGGTTACCCGCAACGTGAGTGAAAACAGGACCGGTATTGTACATTGCCATTTTGAACAAATGCCAAAGACATTGCTGCCCGGCATGTTTCTTAATGCAAAAATTCATTTGACAGTTACAAACGCATTGACAGTCCCCGAGGAAGCTGTGGTACGATACGGTAATAAAGAATATGTTTTTCAGGAACAAAGTAAAACTGATTTTAAACTGGTGCCTGTCCAAACGGGTTTAAGGCAAAATGGGCATGTTCAGTTAATTGATTCAGCAAATACATTTTCGCAAAAACCAATCATCGTTAAAAATGCCTATTCAATCTTATCCAAAATGAAGAATACCGGCGATTAGAAACTCCTGCTATACAGATTAGAAGCTCCTTTAATACAGATATGTATTTATTAAAATATGAGTAATGATTCCTGATGCTATCACTTTTTTATGAGATATATTCTGTTCTTTTGATAAAAAGTAAGTTTATTACGCATAGTTTTTATTGCACCTTGTTATAAGTTTGATAACTAACAAAAGCTTTTCAAACTTAGAAACAATATTAATTAACACCCTATTTGCCTTAATGTAAATCTTAAACATGAAGAATATTTTATTGACTGCTTTCACGATTTGTTTTTACATGACAGTTTTTTCACAGTCAACATCCATTATACAACGCGACCCGGCAATAGCGAAAATGGTTGAACAGTTAAATGCAGACTCTCTCAGATCTTATGTTAGCTCGATGGTTTCCTTCAGTACCAGGCACACAGTCAGTACACAGACTGATGCTAAAAAAGGCATTGGTGCAGCGAGGTTGTGGGTGCTGGGCAAATTCAATCAGTTTGCCAAAGAATCTGGCGGCCGGATGACAGCTGTAATAGATAGTGTTATCTATAAAGCCGATAAGAGAAGAGTAGATGTTGACATCAATCTTGGTAATGTGGTTGCTACATTGAAAGGAACAGATGTAAACGACAAACGTATTTTCCTGATAACCGGTCACCTGGACAGCCGGGTAACAAAAATCGAGGACAGAACAAGTGTCGCACCCGGAGCAAACGACGATGCAAGCGGATGCGCTGCAGTTATTGAATGTGCGAGGATCATGAGTAAAACAGCTTTTCCGGCTACTATCATTTTTATGACAGTCAGCGGTGAGGAACAGGGACTTCTTGGGGCGAGATTTATGGCGGAAAAGTCAAAAAAACTAGGCCTTAATATAGAGGCAGTATTAAACAATGATATTGTAGGTAGCAATAACAGTAACGAAACCAATATTATTAATAATACGCAATTAAGAGTATTCAGCGAAGGCCTGCCTTTTTACGAATTGGATTCGGTGAGCAAAAATATCCGTTCTATGGGCCTGGAAAATGACGGTAAGGCGAGACAGCTCGCCCGGTATTTTAAAGAAACCGGTGAAAGGTATATCGACAACATGGAGATAAAACTGATTTACCGCAATGACCGATTCGGTCGAGGTGGCGATCATACGCCGTTCGTTGAAAATGGTTTTGCTGCGGTCCGGGTTACTGAAATGAATGAAAATTTTTATCATCAGCACCAGGATCTCAGAACAGAAAAAGGCATTCAATATGGGGACCTCATCGAATTTATGGATTTCGAATATCTTCGAAAAAACACAGGTGCCAACCTGGTAAGTCTTGCCAATCTTGCGAAAGCGCCGGCAATGCCTCAGGAGGTTGTTTATGTTATGGGAGGATTAGGCAATGCCACAACTATCAAATGGAACGCTCCCTTAAGCGGAAAACCTTCCGGCTATTATGTGTTGGTACGGGAATCTTCGAGTTCCGTCTGGCAGAGGAAATTTTTTACGGCAGAAACAACTTTAAAACTCCCATACACAAAAGACAATTATTTTTTTGCGGTACAGTCTGTCAACGAACATGGCAATGAGAGTTTACCCGTGGTTCCAAAAGTTAGTGTTCGAACCGCACCTGCAGCGCCCGCCAGACTGTAGCGCTAAGTTCTCCACCAGCCCGTGGTGTCTATTGCGCTGGTATCGACATCAGCCCAGTGAAGAAGTAGTGCTGGTGTAAATGTTAACTATAGATTTGGCCTTCATTCATAACTTCTTTCATAACTCATAACTCATAATTCATAATTCTCTTATCTGTAGTCATCACGCGCAGGGGCAAAAAAGTCAAGCACCTTGCAATCAGTAATCGCATGGGCCGAATGTGGCACATTACCAGGGATCACGTGGACTGAACCGGCAGTTAACAGGTATTGATCACCACCAATCATCATTTCCAGTTCGCCTTCAACAATATGTGTGATTTGTTCATGCATATGCTGATGAGTCGGTAAGCGACTTCCTTGTTTGATGGTTACAAAAGATAGAGTACTTGATTCCCCATGAACAAAGCGGCCTAAAAATCCAGGTAAAAATTCACGGGGGGAAATGTCATTCAAATATTGCATAATTGGGTATATATAAACTTGAGTAAGTATTGAATTCCTGCGAGTCATAAACTGCATTAACCGGAATTCGTATTTATTTTTTATTGAATCAATTGCTTTATCAGATCATCCTGAACAGAGTCTATATGGAGACAGGTTGTTCGAAATAACAAACACTTCCTCCGACCCAGGTTTTATCCATATTATACCGGACACCGATCATTTTTCCTTTGCTGATCCGCGCCAGATTTATTACCGGTTCAGGCCGGCTTGCTTTGTCTTTCCATAAATACATAATCCGGATTTCCACTTTAGCGGGTATATCAGGAGTTGATATCACATCTGCATATTTTACCTTGCGCTGCAATATCCAGTTTTCAGGATCCTTCACCTTTTCTATATCATCGCTGGTCAGATCAATAACCACACCCTGACCTGCAAATGAAAACAGGGGCTTCAATACATAATTTTCAAGATCAGCTGGCAGCTGTTTTATCTCGTTAAGATAAAAAGTTGGTGGCACGTATGGATGCCTGATGAGGGGAAGGGTAAACTTGCTGATCCGGTAAAACCAGTTGGGATGCGTGATCCACTCAACCTCCAGTTCCTGTGTTATATCCACAAAGTTCCCAAGATTTTTGCGCTGAGCATTGAGATCGTCGAATATAACGCGGTTGTATATGCGCTCAATAGGTATTCGTACCTCATTGTCCAGGTAATAAAGTTTTTTTCCTTCCTGGATAAGATCTGTTAAGCAAACGATTTTTATTCCCAGGTAATCTGCGGTACTGTAAAAGTCTATCCTGGTTTTCTGTTCGTGTGGTTTTATTTCCAGCAGAATTACATTTTCCGGCTTATGATTGCCGAGTATAACTTCTTTGAGTGCATTTATATAGGATTCCTTATTATATCCGCCCAGGTAATGAGTGTAATTGGAAGGAACGGGAAAATATTCCCTGAGTAACTCCGGGTACAAAACCTGGAAACCGAAGAGGGTAGGGAAGCCCTGCATTTCTATCAGCTGCGGCTCAAGTTCACCTTCTTCGTTTATGCAAACTCCGAAATCAAAGGCAATCATATGAGCATGATCGTTTTCAGCTGGCACCCTTTCGCTTGCAGGAATACTTCTTTCCGTAAGTTCTTTAAAACGCGGGTCATTAATAACATCTACTATATGCTCGCAGGCTTCGATCATTTTCCTGGTGAAACCTGCCGGAACAAATACCGGTGTTTCGGCAATCCTGAATTCAATAGCCCCGGGATAGGGTTCGTTAAGTGCCCCCAGGAATTTTTGATACTGCTCTTCAGTAAAACTTTCATTAAACGCCTTTCGGAGTGTCGGTACCATAGCTATGATGTTCTTGGGCCTTAATTTAGTTATTTTACTTCAAAGCATAGCCGATATCAACAAGTCATCAAACTAAAAAAGATCCCGGTTACCTTAGGTAGCCGGGATCTTTTGAGTTATTGAGCAGGATCAATAAAAAGTTTTATATACTCTATCAATTTATATAAGAAGTTAGAATCTAATCTTCAGCCTGAGATTTGAATCTGATATTAATTTACAAAGCGGGTTCTCTTTTTTGTTCGGTTGCCTGGTCCAGGAAATTAGGAAGTAACAATGAATAAGTGGAAAGAATCTTGTCCGGATCCTCCAGGTGTTCAATCATGCTCTTCCATTTTTCTTCACCATGTTCTGCAATAATGGTCGACTTTTTATCTTCCCTCTGAAGGTACATACTCATACCAATGGCATCAGCTTCGGGATGAAACTGTGTTCCAATCATATAGTCATTGAACCTCACCGCCATTATCGCTCTTTCAAGTGGTACATGAGGTCTTTCTTTTTCGATGGCGAGTACATGTCCACCCATTGCTTCCAGAACGGCCAGATTGGGTTGAGTGACCTGGTAATCCCGGCTATCTACTGAATAAAACGGATCGGGTAAGCCTTCGAAAACGGGTTCTGTTTCGCCTTCGGCAACCGGGTGAATCGGGAAAACACCAAATGCAGTAGACCTGCGTTTATTTACATTTCCAATATTCCAGTGTCTGCATGCAAGCTGGTAAGAGTGACAGATAAAAAACACGTATTTTTTATCTGTTTTATCCGGGTTATCGTTCCAGGCTTCGACCCTTGACAACCACTCAAAATACTCTTTCTCCCAGGTAGATCCAACACTGTCCAACGGGCTACCTGGCCCACCAGTCGAAATATATATGTCATAGGAAAGATCAGGTACCTGGTGTTCAAGCCTCACCTCAAATTCATCGAAATGAAGGTTCAATTGGTTTGCCGAAGCATAGGAATTCAAGATGTTCCTAAGGCACCTCATGCCCTGGTTAGGCTGGCCTTCATATAGATCTAAAATAGCGACACGGATCTGCTTCTTTTCCTTCAGTAACATAATGCAAAAATAATCAAATTTCGCAAGGAAACCAGCCGTGGTCGATCGACATTGAGCTCCAAAGCTGTTGGCCGTTGATAATGAGGTTATTGATGACCACTGCTCTACCCCCAGGAAGGGCCCGGTTTATTAGAGGCCGCAAACTGATTATTTAACTATATGATTAGTTGTTATAGTTGTTAACTACATGATTAATTATTAACTACATGATTGGTTATTTAATTATTTGCCAGGTTCCAAAGTGTTAAAAATACCAGTTTTGTCTGCTTTTCCAGGAGTTCGTAGTTTATCTTATCCGGGGTGTCCTGGGGTTTGTGGTATTCTTTTGCAAATCCACAGTCAATCCTGATAAAAGGCACACCTTTTTCATAAAACGGGTACTGATCACTGCCGTAGATACGACGCTGTTCATATTGTGGTAGCTCATAATGGGTATCCAACGTCAATTTGACGGACTCATTAGCCTGGATCAGCGATTTACGCAAGCCGCGATTCAGCTTGTCCTTTACAAGAATATAAGCATAGTTAGTATCAGGATTACGTCCGTCGGCATGTAGTGTGTCTATCCGGCCAAGCATGTCAATATTCAATACTGCATGCGTTTTGCTGATCGGAAACAACGGATTGGCAACAAAATAGAATGAACCAAGTAAACCTCTTTCTTCACCGGTAAAGGATGCAAAAACGATGTTTCGCTTTGGCCTGAAACCCTGTTTTGCAGCAAGGTTCATCAACGCTGCAACCTCCATAATAGCTGCGGTGCCGCTTGCATTATCCACCGCACCATAATAGATAGAATCACCATTTCTCCCATCATGATCATGGTGTGCTGAAAAAATTATACAATTTGCATCCGGGTCAGTACCTTTTATCAAACCGATCACATTAGGTGCTTTCACCTTTTCCATTTGTTTGTTATGCAGTATTGATATCTTTTGAGAGAGTAGATAATATGGCCTGGTGCCTGGTTTTGAATAGGTGCCGTCTTTATTGATTGTTACCTGTTCTGTGGTAAGTAGCTTTTGGAGCAATTCAGGAACTATACTTAATTCGGGCAGAGGGGATCTTGCACTAAACACTTCGGGCAAAACATAATTCGGAAGAAAATAATTCTCTTTTTTTCTCTTAACGGAATTAACTGCATCAGGTCCGCTCCAGATGATCAGTTTAACACCTTTAAGCTTCAATACTTCTTCCAGGTTGTCAAGTTCTCCTGCTACGGAAAACAAATTGGAATTGATGATTACGGCGGCTCCATTCAATGGCATGGACGGAATGTTGATTCGCCAGTCATCATAATTTGCAAAGTCTGCAAGTAAAACAGGAATCGAATCCGCCCTGAAAGATTCACCGGCATATAAGGTCAATCCATCAGGTTCTATGTAAGTGATGCCATTAAAGGATATGGTATTTATTTCTGTAAACCTGGTTGCTTCAATAGCCTGGAAATATGATTTGCCATTCTCGTATGGTGCATTCAGCCCTTGTTTCCTGAACCAATCGGCAACATGATTGGATGCGAGCGTGTCACCACGGCTTGCCATCAGTCTGCCTTCCAGCTTGTCGCTCGCCAGGTAATAAAGATTGCTTTTGATATTTTCTCCTGACACCTGTTCAGCTATTTTCTGAATAGGGCTGGGTTGAGCCACACAACCGGAACAAGCAAATATTAAAAGGATTGCCAATATTCTCATGATGTGCGCATTTAAATCTATTTTATCAGCACCTTAAGCATTTCATCAGCTACAAAATCATTGCCTTTGTCGTTCAGATGCACGCGGTCAGTAGTCAGTATACCAGATTCCTTATTTTCCTTGTTATTTGCAAGATTGTATTTTAGAAATGCATCGCGAAGATCAATTAATTCGCAGTTATTTTTTTGTGCGATGGAGCGAATAAGTTTTGAATACTGATTCAGGTCACCATCAAGTTCGTTTGAAAAGTCAGTTTTCTCGCCTATAGCAGCCGGGGTGCAGACATAAACCTTTATATTCTTTGCCTGTAATTTTTTTATGATGGCAACATAAAATTTCTCAAACTTATCAGCATCGGTACCGGTACCGGATGTCCTTTTATGCCATACATCATTTACGCCAACCCAGATCACAACTATATCAGGATTTTTACCCAGTACATCATCTTCCATTCTCAGGTAAAGATCATAAGCCTTGTTACCACCAATGCCCGCGCCTATCAATTCATACTGATCCTTCTGACCTTTCTGCGCGAGCTTTTCACCAATTTTTGTTATGTATCCCTTTGGGCCAACCCCAGCCTGCGTTATTGAATCACCGAAAAAAACAATCTTCTTTTTTTGTTGCATGGTTGAAAAACTTGCAGCAATAACCAGGACGGCAAATAATAATAATTTTCTCATGACTGCTTTACTAATTTTTTAGTTTGAATAAACCTTTTCTCCGTTGATATATGTTTTTAACACTTTGAGTTTCAAAAGATCTCCAGGTGCCGCATTCATAAGGTCCTGGTCCAGTATAATGAAATCTGCAGACTTATTTTTTTCAAGACTGCCTTTTTCGTTTTCTTCAAAATTACTTTTAGCAGCCCAGATGGTCATACCACGCAATGCTTCTTCGCGGGTTAATGCATTCTCAACCTGGTAACCTTCTGCCGGCCATCCCTTCGCATCTTTTCTTACCACTGCTGCATAAAATGTCTTGAAAGTCGAAATGTCTTCAACCGGGAAATCTGTACCAAGTGGGATCCATCCATTTTGTTTTAACAGATCCTTAAATGCATAAGCGCCTTTCACTCTCTGTGGACCTAATCTTTCTTCTGCCCAATACATATCAGAGGTTGCATGGGTTGGTTGTACAGAAGGAATGATATTATATCTTCCAAAGATTTCAAAATCTGCGGGGTTAACTACCTGTGCGTGTTCGATTCTCCATCTCAAGTCATTTTCAGGTTCCAGGTATTTCGCATAAGTATTAAGAATGGTTCGATTTCCACTATCACCGATTGCATGCGTACACATCTGAAATCCTTTCTGTGAAAGAATTGCTGCTACTGAATCAAAATGCGCAGGGTTGCTCAATAAGAATCCTTTCCAACCCGGCCGGTCGGTATAATCTGCCAATAAACTTGCTCCCCGTGAGCCGAGGGCACCGTCAGCATATACTTTGAATGATCTCACATTAAGCCTGTCAGTCTTTATTTTTCCTTTAGCAAAAAGATAATCAAAGTTTCTTTTATCATCACTCAACATAGCATAAACCTTCATTTTCAGGTCACCGGTTTTATGAAGGCTATCGAGTATTTGTGTATCGGTTGCACTGATACCGCAGTCATCAACAGTTGTTAGTCCAAACGCAAAACAGTTCTGTTGAGCCCCAAGCAATGCGGTTTTTATTTGTTGTGCACCTGGAGCAGGAATTTTAGATGATACAAGGTCAACGGCATTGTCAACAAGCAAACCACTCAGTTTCCCATTTATAGATACAATATCTCCACCGCTTATCCGCATACCATTCTGAACACCGGCAAGGTTTAATGCAGCTTTGTTTGCTATTGCGGCATGTCCGTCGATCCGGGTCAGTAAAACGGGCCGGTCAGGGAAAAGACTATCAAGTGATTCATTTGTTGGAAATTGTTTTAGTTGCCAGTCGTTCTGATCCCAGCCACGTCCTATAAGCCAACCTTCTTTATTGTTTTGAGCAAACTTCGAAACTCTGTCAAGTACATCCTGCCAGCTTGTGGTCTCAACCAGGTTTACAGTATTCAGGCTAAGTCCATAACCCATGAAATGTGCATGTGCATCGATGAAGCCGGGATAAACGGATTTGCCATCCAGGTCATCAATTGTCCTGGAATCAAAATCTGTTAATATGCTTTCATTAGTACCGGTGGCGATAATTTTTCCATCCTTTATAGCCATCGCCTGAACAATTGTGAAAGCGGAGTCTACGGTATAAATCATGGCATTCTTAACAATCAGATCGGCTTCAGTCTTGTTTTTACATGAAGAAAAAAGCAAAGTGATAAACAATGCGGTTAAGGCAGGCCTGATGGGAACAATGAAGGCCAGGTTGAATATTGATGCAGATAACTTTTTCAATTATTTCTTAAATTTTTCAGGATGTTGTTTATTAAATGTTGTTGCCTGTTGATATGCATTTGCCACACTAAGTATAGTTGCATCGTCATACAAGTTTCCAAGTAGTGTAATGCTGGTTGGTAATCCATTGGTTGTAAAACCGACAGGCATGACTACCACCGGGTGACCGGTAAGATTGGTGATCCCAAGCTGACTGCCAGCGAAAGATGGTGTTATGATCACATCATAATTTTTCATCAGCTCATTCATTGCCAATATCAGGTTTGAACGGTGCCGGTTGGCATTAATGTACTCTACTGCAGGTATCAGCCTCGAAGAACGAAAACCGTTTGGCCAGAAGTTCTTATCCTGCCGACGTATAAGATCATCCCTGTTTGACCTGGTAAGTTCATCAAATGCAGCAGCAGATTCGGCACTGATAACCACATCCATGATATTAAAAGGATAAATCAGGGAATCAGGAAAAGTCATTTCGTTTACAGTGGCTCCTAACTCCCGGAACTTTTCGATAACTGCCCATTGCGGTGAGGTCTTTGGAAGATTGCGGAAATAATTTACCGGGTAAGCAATTCTTAGTTTTTTAAGATCGGTAACCGGCTTATAATTAAATGCACGCTCAACTGCTGACGCATCTTTCCCATCGGTGCCTTTGATATAATAAAAAACGATGGCCGCATCTTCAGCTGATCTGCAGATTGGCCCGGCTTTATCAAGGCTCCAGCTAAGCACCATTGCACCAGAGCGGCTTACTGAACCAAATGTAGGTCTTAGGCCTGTTGTACCACAGGTATGTGAGGGTGAAACTATCGAACCATGGGTTTCGGTTCCTATTGCGAATGGAAGCAGACCGGCAGCCGTGGCAGAAGCCGAACCGGCCGAAGAGCCGCTTGAACCAAGTTTTGTATTCCATGGATTACGCGTGCGACCATTAAACCAGAGATCATTGTATGCCAGTTCGCCCAGGGTAAGTTTGGCGCATAATACAGCACCGGCTTTGCGAAGCTGCTGATAAACAAATGCATCTTCATCTATATATTGTTCTTTATAAGGAACAGCGCCCCAGGTTGTTTTATAACCTTTTACTGCAAACAGATCCTTGAGGCCATAAGGAATACCATGAAGCGGGCCCTTATAAATACCTTTTTTGATTTCAGCATCAGCCTGCCTCGCCTGGGCCATGGCAAGGCTGTCTGTTAAAGTAATAACACATTCCAACGTATCGCCCCATTTGCGTAGTCGATCAAGAAAAAATGTGGTAAGTGCTTCGGAACTAATCTTTTTATTTTTAATTAAAGATGCAAGCTGTGGCAAAGAATAAAAAGCGAGTTCATTTTTATCAGCAGGCAGATTGACATTAACTGGTATAGGAAAAACAATATTTTCCTGCTTTGTTGGAACTATGAAACCATTAGGTGCAGGTTTGAAGGCAAAAGGGTAGGCCAGTGAATTTGGGACTGGCAGTGCCCGCATTTTTTCGAAATTTCTTTTGCTTTGTTTCAGCTCATCCTGCATGGAATCGAGCTCGGATGGTATAAATTCAAGTCCTATAAGTTTCACCGCGATACCGGCTTGCAGGCTATCGCCTTGTTGAGCCAATGAACTGAGAGACAATATCAGAGAACAAAAAATGAACTGGCATTTTTTCATTAAAGTTGTTTTGGTTTTAATCAGATCCCATATAAAAACTGCGAATGTATATAATCGACGACACTGCGAAGACTTTTTGTTTCTTCAAATACTTTTAACTGCCTGTCTGCACCGGTTCCATCCTCCATCATCTTAATCACATAGTTAACGGCATGACGGCTGCCCAGGTGATCAACCACGTCATCAACAAAATCCAGCAACTCATAAATCAGCACCCGTGTATTAGATTCTTCTTCCTTTCCAAAATCTATCATGCGGCCGTCGATGCCATAACGACTCGCGCGCCATTTATTTTCGTTTATCAGTGCCCGTGAGTACTGAATGAAGTTTAGATTCTGTGAACGAAGTTTATATATTTTCGCGCAGATACCCTGGAACAGGGCTGCAATAGCAATTGTTTCCTGCACGGTCATAGGCACATCACAGATGCGGAATTCAACCGTGTTAAAAAACGGATGCACGCGCAGATCCCACCAGATCTTTTTGGCGTTATCAATACAATTTGTTTTTACCAGCAGTTTGATATAATTGTCATAGGCTTCAATAGTCTCAAAAGTTTCTGGTATGCCTGTTCTTGGAAACTTATCAAATACCTTGGTGCGGAAAGATTTGTACCCGGTACTCCTTCCCTCCCAGAATGGAGAATTAGTACTTAGAGCATAGATATGGGGAAGAAAATAACGGGTTGAGTTTGCAATATGATTAGCCATTTCACGGGTCTCCATTCCAACATGCACATGCAAACCAAAAATCAGGTTGCTACGGGCCGCTTCCTGTAATTCATTTACGATTTCATTATAACGTACATGGTCTGTGATCAGCTGGCTTTCCCAATGACTGAAGGGATGGGTACCGGAAGCTCCAACCCATAAACCGAGATCTCCGGCAATACCTGAGATGGTTTTACGAAGTATCGATACATCGTTATAAGCTTCATCGATATTCTGACAGATATCAGTGCCGACTTCAACTACAGCCTGGTGCATTTCAGCTTTCACCTTATCTTTTATCACTTTTTGCCCTTCCGTTACAATCTTCTGCTGGTGGCTCTTTAATTCCTTTGTTTCAGGATCCACCACCATATATTCCTCTTCAATTCCAAGGGTGAAATTTTTGTAATTGATGCTTGACATTTAGTTAATTTAAGTGCTTAATTCAGATCAACGGTTTTCTCATCACTCCGTGCTGGAGATACTTACCCCAGGTAAGGTTATCCTGGCCAGGTTCATGGGCTATCGCTCTTTCGATCGCAAAATTTGCAGCCGTTTCCACTACCCAGCCGAAATTATCGGCACCAACACTTGCAAGATCCGCATCGGGAGCCGGATTACAGAAGTCGATTGCATATGGCACTCCATCCCGGATGGCGAGTTCAACCGTATTAAAATCATAACCCAGGTAATGATTAATGTGAAGCACGAGCTCTTCCATTTGTTTAAGTCTTTCCGGTGTCGGTATGAAATCACTTGAGTACCGGAGATGATGTGGATTCCGTGGCTCATATGGCATAATACGTACATCTTTGCCACCTATACAATAACAACGATAGTATTCATCAAAGACGATCTCTTCCTGTAACATCATTACCAGCTGACCCGTTTCACGATGCTTCTGAAAAAAATCATCTATAGAATCAAGCCTGTACACATTTTTCCAGCCTCCACCAGCAAAGGGTTTCATATATGCAGGGAAACCCACATAATTAAAAATGGCTTCCCAATCCATCGGGTAAGCCAGGTTGCTGAATGATTGATCACTGGTATCCGACGGCAGTTCATATGATGGGAGAATAACGGTTTTTGGAACGGGAACACCGATCTTCACGGCAAGTGCATTATTAAAAAACTTTTCGTCTGCGCTCCACCAGAATGGATTATTGATTACGGCAGTGCCAGATATGGCTGCATTCTTAAGAAAAGCCCTGTAAAAGGGTACGTCCTGAGAGATCCGGTCAAAGATGACTGCGTACTCATCGGCTGCCCCCTGGATCACCTTATCAATACGTACTGGCTCGGCTACAATACCTTCGATTCCCCGGCTGTTTACTTTTTCTATCAGTGCCATTGGAAAACTCCTTTCTTTGCCGAATAACACGCCAATCTTTTTCATAATCAATAATTTTTGTGAAAATTCAAGTCCTTTCCAAATTTATCGGAACGGTTCTTAAAAAACAAACTTATCTACCCGCTTAACAAGTATTAGAATTTGTATTTTTGCCGTTAACCCAAAACTAAAATCCACATCTTAATGATTGAGCCTTTAAGCCTCGAATCCGTACCACTGGCAAGAACTGTGAAGTTTGATATTTATACCCCATCCGCATTTACGGCTAACAGTTCAGGCACAATCCTGTTATGTAATGACGGACAGGACCTGGTGAGCATGAATTTTGGAGATATTGTGAAGCACTTATTTGAAACCGGAACACTGAAGCCTATCATCATTGTTGGCATACATTGTGGCGATGACCGGATGAACGAATATGGCATGACTTCGGGTCCGGATTATAAGGGACGTGGTTCAAAAGGTGCTTTATACCAACAGTTTGTTTTAGAAGAACTGCTTCCCACTTTACATAGACATCTGGCTGTAGATCGTTTTGCAGAATATGCTTATGCCGGTTTCTCACTGGGAGCCCTAAGCGCAATTGACATAGCATGGAATCATCCGGAATTGTTCTCGAAGGTCGGCGTTTTTTCCGGCTCATTGTGGTGGCGAAGCAAAAGCCAGAAGGCAAAGGATTACAACCCGGACCAGGACCGGCTCATGCACAGGCAAATGAGCCAGGGTAATTATTATCCGGGAATGAAATTTTTTTTTGAGTGTGGTGAACTTGATGAGACGGAGGACCGGAATAAAAACGGTGTAATTGATTCGATTGATGACACCTTTGACCTGATGAAGATACTGGTACGGAAGGGTTACCGGGAAGGGGCTGATATAAAATATCTCCAGTTACCTGATGGCCGTCATGATGTAGCAACCTGGGCCCGGGCCTTACCTGTATTCTTAAACTGGGGTTGGGGAAAAAGTCTGAATAGGTAACAAAATAAATTTGAATACTTAACAAAATAAAAAGGCCGCCCCCTACGATCCCGGGGCGGCCCTTTTTATGGTTATTCTGCGATTAATTAAAGCTATATCTCAAACCAAGCTGACCCTGGAATCTTGAACCAAAGTTCATACTCCATGGAACTGAACCAGGTGTGTAGATGTAGCCTTTAGCTGCAAATGTGCCAGTCCTGTTTACGGTTGAGAGTATATTAAAGGCCTGGTTTGTAACTGCCCACTGACGACCCCATTCCCTGTTCAAAAGATTAGTCAGGTTGAATACATCAAAAGTGATTTGCAAAGTATGTTTTTTTGTCCCGGTCATTATATAAATGTCCTGGGCAATTCTTGCATCAATAACATGCTCCCATGGTGTGCTTCTTCCGTTTCTTTCAACATACTGACCCTTCCTTGATGAAAGATATTTGTCGTTGTTTACGAAGTCCATGAATGCAGCAGATTGTTGTGCCGCAGTTGTTACTACTGCATTACCTGCGGAGTTGAGTTGATCAACAAATTTTATCTGGCTTGCATCAGCAGGCACATACATTAAGTCATTACCAAATCTACCATCACTGTTAAGATCTCCGTTGATAACATAAGTAAAGGGTGTTCCGGAAGAACCCTGGTAGAATAATGAGAAAGATGTTCTCAGGTGTTTTGCATAGTCAATACCATAAGAAACCAGGCCTGTGACACGGTGTCTCAGTTCAAAATTTGATATTGAACGTTGGGCATCATTAGGATTTCCTACAACCTGTACAAACTCCCAGTTAGAAAGTGCAGTAGAGCTGGCTCCGCTGTTTACATCTTCTGAACGGTTGTAGTTATATGATACCCGTGTAAAAAGGTTTTTAAATGTTTTATCTAATGTGAAACCAAGATTGTAGGTATAACCGTCATTGGTATTTGTGAGATAAATCACGTTTGTCATCGCTACATTTTTTCTTCTTGCATTGGTAGAACCAGCATAAGCTATGCGTTTATCAGCCCCGTTGTTATAGGCCTGGTCAACGATACCTACCGGTGCAGTAAGATTGATGTCCTGGTAGAACACGTTATTCAATGTTTTGGAATAGATTCCGTCAACTGTCAGGTTGATCCCGGCTGGTAATTTAATATCAGCACCAAGGTTAACCCTGAAAACCTGCGGAAGTTTAAAGTCTTTATCCATCAGGTTCACTTCATAAGAATTGCCGGCAGCCCCGATATTGCTTTGAAGGGCAACATTTGGCTCAAAATTTCCACCGTTTACATCAAATGGTGCAGATGTAGGTGAATTGTCTATCTGGCTGGTTGTTTTTAACAACAGACCGGTATTACCATATTGGTTAGAGATCCAGACAAATGGAACCCGTCCGGTAAAGATACCTGCACCACCACGAATGATCACGTTTCTGTTTCCTGCAACATCATAGTTAAAGCCAACACGTGGTGCCCAAAGAAGCCGTCCGCTTGGTGTGTTTGTGGTACTATAGTCTGGTCCAAATGTTGAATCAACCGCTTTATTATAGCCTGGTTCGGTACTGATGATGGGAACATCAACCCTAAGACCTGCGCTTAAACGAAGTTTTGATGTAACCTGGATTTCATCCTGGGCATAAAACCCAAGTTGAGCTGCATCAAACTCAGCTGCTGGTCTTTCATTAGCTGCCTTATTAGCAGAAAATGTTACATCGAACTGCCTTGGAAAATCATTGTTGAATTCAGCCAGTGTACCGAATCTCCAGCGCCCATTTAAGTTGTTGATGAAAAGATTTCTGAAATGGAAAAATTCGTTGTGCGTTCCAAAGGTAAACGTGTGTTTTCCTTTGAAAACTTTCACGTTATCAGTGATCTCGAATATATTCTGATCAAGCTCGTTTGCGGTAGAACTTCTTTCAGAACCGAGTTGAATTGTACCGGAGTTGTGAGTGATTTCGATAGATGGAAACAATGATCCATAAGTTGAACGAAAATCACGGATTCGATGCCGGCCGAGAATCAGGTTGTTTGATACGGTATTGCTGAACTGGCTTCTTAATTCCAATACAGTAATGTTCTGCTTGTTGTTAAAACGGTAAGTATTGTTGCCATACCTGAACAAAGTACGTGATCTTGCAATGTTATCATCATAGGCCTCAATATAATTATGCCTTAAGGTGAGTCGGTGTTTGTTACTGATGTTCCAGTCAATGCGGGCAAAAACTTTGTCGCTCTGTGTTTCTGCATCAAAAGGGGTAATTGTTCCAGCATCATAACCGTACTTGGTTTGAAGTAAACTGGCAATTCCCTGCGCTTCCGCAGTAGTTAACAGTGCATTGGTTTCACCTGCATTGAAAGTCGTTGGTGCGGTTCTGCGTGCGAGTTCACCGTTGAGGAAGAAAAACAATTTATTCTTCACAATCGGACCACCGATTCTGAATCCATATTGCTTATCGCTGAACTTTGTTGATTTGACCTTTGAAACCGGATCTTTGCCGATTGTTTCCTGGTTACGAACGAAATAATAAGCAGAACCTTCCAGGTTGTTTGTACCTGAACGGGTAACTGCATTTATACCAGCTCCGGTGAAATTCCCATAGGTAATGTCATATGGAGCAAGAACCACCTGGATCTCCTGGATGGCATCCAAGGAAATTGGGGTTGTTGTGGAACCGCCTGGGGTTCCGGTTCCTGATAATCCGAACACATCGTTATTAACAGCTCCGTCAACAGTGATATTATTGAACTTGTTGCTCGCGCCTCCAAAAGAGTTGCCGTTGGCCTGAGGCACTAAACGGGTAAAATCCTGGATGCTTCTGCTGAGCGTAGGCAATGCAGCGATTTGTTCTTTACCGATACTTGTGGAAGCTCCTGTTTTTCTCCTGGCGTTTGCTGCACCGCGTCCGGCGACTATAACCACATTTGTGAGCGTTTCACCACTTGTGCCAAGTTTTGCATCTAGCCGGGTGTTTTCACCAAGACCGAAGTTAAGGTCCGATTGAGTAAATGTAGAGTAACCTACAAAGGTCACTTCAACTGTGTAGGGTCCACCCGGAATCATATTCACCAGGTTATACAATCCATTTGCCCGGCTAAGGGTAGTGTAAACTGTTCCGGTCGGAATATGCGTGGACTTAACAGTTGCACCTTGCAATGCCTCGCCCGTCGAGGTTGTTACGGTGCCCGAAAGACTACTTGTTGTTACCTGCGCCGCTAAGCTTAACGGCAGACAAAGTATCAGCAATAGCCTGAAAACTTTTGAAAAAAGCATGAGTTTTGGAGTTTTTGGTTGGGAATAAAACATAAGTCAGCGTTGGTTCTGAATTCTCGTTGAGTTTTGGTCAATTAATTCGCAAAGAAAAGCAAGATTCTATGTATTTTCTATTATCTAATGATTAACATTTACTCGATTAACATCCGATGTCAACGGGACGATTTAGCGATCTGCTGGTCCCTTTCGGACCGGTAGTCATCTGGCAAGACGATTTTGATGGGGTGGCTTTGAATGGATATTTGGAGGACTGGCAAAAGTATGTTAAAAAACAAATTTTCAATCCTTCTTTTCACAAAAGCAGTGCACAGATTATGCACAAAAATAAATGTAAAACCGGCTTTCAAAAAAGGCTGCAGAACCACAAAACCTGGGACATTCAAGGCCAGGCCCGGTGATCCAAACTTTTGATAGTGAATTGCGTTATATACTGACTGTTTGACTGTTACTCTATTCCTTAAGGATGAAAGACCTCGGAAATATGTGCTATTTTTGCACTTTATACAATAAGATATATGCTCGACGCAATTGAGATCGCGATAGAAGATATTAAAAACGGTAAGCTGGTTATAGTTGTGGATGATGAGGATCGTGAAAACGAAGGGGATTTTGTTACTGCCGCCTCTAACATTACACCTGAATTGGTCAATTTTATGAGTATTCATGGCCGTGGACTGATTTGTGTTCCCCTGGTTGAAGATCGTTGCGAAGAATTGGAACTTGACCTGATGGTTAATAATAATACAGCACTTCATGAAACCGCATTTACTGTTTCGGTAGATCTGCTTGGCCATGGTTGCACAACCGGCATTTCGGCACATGACCGTGCAAAAACCATCCGTGCACTGGTTGATCCGCAAACCAAACCCGCGGACCTGGGACGCCCGGGGCATATTTTTCCATTAAAAGCGAAAAAAGGAGGTGTTCTCCGTCGCGCCGGACATACAGAAGCAACGATTGACCTTGCCCGTCTTGCCGGATTTGCGCCTGCAGGTGTTCTTGTGGAAATCATGAATGAAGACGGATCTATGGCGAGGCTGCCTGAGCTGAAGGTTATAGCTCAAAAATTTAACCTTAGTCTCATTTCAATAAAAGATCTTATAGAATACCGCCTGAAACGCGATTCGCTGATTGAGGAAATTGTACGTGTAGACATGCCAACAGAATACGGGCATTTTAAACTCATTGCTTTCAGCGAAAAAAATACTGCGAATGAACACCTGGCACTCATAAAAGGCGAATGGGAAAAAGATGAACCAGTACTGGTACGTGTACATTCATCCTGTTTTACCGGTGACATCCTGGGATCCCTGCGTTGTGATTGTGGCGACCAGCTCCATGCCGCGATGCAGATGGTTGAAAAAGAAGGAAAAGGTGCGATACTTTATATGAACCAGGAGGGCAGGGGAATTGGACTGGTTAATAAGTTAAAAGCTTATAAACTGCAGGAAGGAGGAATGGATACTGTTGAAGCAAATCTCCACCTCGGTTTTCCGATGGATAAAAGGGATTATGGTATTGGTGCGCAAATGTTGCGTTACCTCAATATTACCAAGCTGCGACTGATGAGCAACAATCCAAAGAAAAGGGCAGGCTTGCTGGGTTATGGACTTGAAATCGTTGAATCCATTCCCATCGAGATCAGTCCAAATTCTCACAATCAAAAATATCTCACTACAAAACGCGATAAATTAGGACACGAAATACTGAAAGGGTTTATTTAATAAGCTTTCACTTTTACAAGCTTTTAGCCGATAGTTTCAATCGTAAATTCCGTCTTATCTTGTTGCTAGTTAGCACCGCCAATCGTTGAATCGGCACGTACCTGGTCAGGGGCGACAATAGGCGGTTTGGCTTTTCGTTTTTTACCAGCTTTCCATAATTCTGAAACCCGGTCAAATTCGCGCCTGTAGGAGATACTGGCCCCGGTACGGTTTTGTCTGGCTCCAACACCGCTGAGATAATTATAGGAATCGCGGTAAAAAAAGGTTAGTAATAATTTGCCGTCGGGTCGGATCTTCCATTCCGCAGTTATATCGGGAAGAAACTGGAGGTTGCGTGTCGCCTGCACCTGTTGGGTAGTTAACCCAAAATCAAGAGCGCTGCCAAATGTAAAAGTCACCCGTTCATCTAACAAAGAATATCCCAGGGAAAAATTCAGGTTGGTTCTATCAATGTTCAAACCGGTGCGGTTTATATCATTCAGGATATTAGTGCCGCTGTAAAGCTGTGCATTAAAATTAACCTGCAGACTTTTATCATTAAACAGTTTTTGGAAAGCATTTGAAAACTGGTTACTCAGCGTATTGGAAAGTACACCGGAAATGGTATTCACTACTATTCCTTCAAATGCAGTGTTTGCGAGGCTTCCCTGGCTTTGAGTTGAAATAGGGCCGAAACTATTCAGCACTATAAGAAAAGCAACCTGCTTATTCAGTTCGTTTTCATCATTCTGAATGGTTTGAAGAACGAAGTTAGCACCGGCATCATTTGCCAACGGGCTTCCGGGGGGCAATTCAATTCTGAATGCGATCTTTGGTCTGATAAGTTTCTCGGTCAGGTTTGCAACAACCAATACCTTACCCCTGTATCTTCTTACATTATCATTTATGAACAAAGTCTGACTAGTGGCTGAACTAGGTTGCAGGTCACTGAACCGCACGTTCTCAGCTTCATACTCGGCTTCTATCTTAATTGTCGCATCTCCCGGATCACCTGCCCATGAAATAAAATTGCCTACGTTTTCACGCAGTTTAAAAGGTTTATGCAGAAAAGACTGAAAATTGAAATCATAATTACCACGATCAATTTCATAGCGCCCGGAAATCGTAAAGTCACTGGTTGTTCCCGCCGTGATCTGGAGATTGCCATGACCATTCGCTTTGATCACATCACCAGTTAGTTCATCCAGGATCACATACATGTTCGCATAATTGTTTGCAGTCACGTCAAGCATTACGTTGAGGTTACTTTCTTCTCCTGTGTATTTTTGCTGCATCTCTTTACCATAAACCTTCCAGGTAAGAAAATCAGCAGTACCGCTTTCTTTACCTGTATTCATGTTAATATAGAGATTAGAACTGTCAGCAGGTTCTCCTTTGATCCGCATCTCCATATTTTCAAGCGGTCCTTTCAGGGTCATGTTCACTTTTGCAAACACGCTTCCATAGAACGGATCGTTACCTGTATTTTTTGTTGCCAGCACTTCCAGTTTGTTGGTATTTACGGCAAAGTCAAAAAACATGTCCTTCCAGTTATCATGTTTCAAAACCCCCCGCGTGAGCTGACCGGTATTGTTGAAATCATCAGTCAGCGTAAAACTTCCGAAATCAATCTGCCCGTCCTGGAGATCTACTGCGGCTGAAGGAATATGATACAGCACATTAGTATATGCCACACGCAGCTGGCCATCACGCAGGTCAAGTTTGCCAAGATATTTTAGTTTATCAGGTGGACCGGTTATCCGGAGCGTGCCTTTTGTATAACCATCTACTTCACTGAAAACACCGGATAAATACCTTTTTAAAAGATTGATGCGGGTATCCTTAAAAAAGTCTGTGTTGATATATAGCTGCTCCTCAGAGATACTGTCTGCTAATGTATATGCACCGTTTACATCAAAATAATAATTCTTATTATCTGAGTAAGCTTTAAAGTTGACCTCATTACTTTTTTTGATGAAGTTCGCTTCAAGCTGCACTTTACCAATTGAATCATCATCGAGCAGGAATTGTTCAGCATCTGCTTTCAGATCCACCTGTAGTTTACCGAAAGGATCAACTACATCAATTGAACCGGTTAACAACCCCTCGAGGCGGTTGGATTTTACAATAAAAGGTGTGAAGTCGCCGATATTGATCTTTGTAAGTTCAACCTTGATATCGTTTGTATTTCCGATATCCGATGGTATCGTTGTTATTCTCACTTCCTGGTCGCCGTTATATATTTTCACTCCATCTGCCGAAATAAGCGACTCACTCAACACGAGTTCTCCATTTTTTTCTACTGTCCAGTTTTTGCCGTTTACATCAAACTTGCTTTCATTAAATAGTATTTTCACACCTCTTGGTAATGTCTGAACATTCGCTGAAACATTGGCAGAGTTTAATGTCTGGTTAGCGCTGGTTTTAATATTGATTTCAGACTGATCATTCGCAGAATTTATTGTTATTGCAGTGCCCGGAAAATGCAGTGAGTCGCTAAAATATATGTCGGCTATATCGCTTTCGATTCCCAGCTTGTTGAGATCCCCATTTGCTTTCAGCATCAGGTTATAGAAAGAGATATTTTTGTAATTAAACTGTGGTATCTCCACATTCAGATCCAACAGGTTTTCCTTTGTATTAATACGACCAGTGATTGTACTAAAGTTGAAACCATGCAGTTCATCGGTTACAAATTGCAGATATTCATCGACTTTTTTGGTAGTGATAACAAAACTGAAATTTTCGTTAGCCTCCAAAACCCTTTTTGACTGGATATAAGATGGATAATATTTACTCAAAAAAATTCTGAAAGATTCAGGCAGATCTTTAATGGAAAACTCGCCAACCAGCGCTGCATCGAATTCATTGCTTACTGCGGTAATCACTTTATTATTATCCATCATCTGGCTTTCCAGGTGCAGGGAATCAAAAGAAAGCTTGCGTCCGTTTTTAAAAACAGAGGCATCAAATATTCTTGCAGTGCCAAGAAAGTTATCTATGTTATCACCACTGAAATCAAAACGGAATTTTCCATTGAAATCGATATTGTCTTTTGTGAGGTTAAGTTTTTTGAGATCCGCCTTTGCAACGGTAGCATCAAAGTCGAACTCAGGAATGTTTTTACCGAAGTCAATCAAACCATTCAATCGCGCATCAAGGTTTGGATCGTTGGATATTATCTCCCCGTTAAAAAGTTTCTTAGCCACTTTTCCTTTTACAAGTACATTCTGATATTGATATCCCCTGAATTCGAATGAATGGATGGTGCCGTCCAGTTGCGCACTCAGCCTGGACATACTCATACCGCTGCCATTTACCTTGCCCTTAAAGCTCAGGTTACCAATCTGTGGCACATCAAGAAACCGGCCGATCTGAAAATTATCAATGTTGATATTACCGGAATATGAAGTAGAAGCATTTTCAGGAAACTTCATGTTAACATCGCTTACAATCGTTCCAAGATTGGTCTGTATAGTGCCATAGGTAACGAAATCTGTAATAAAGCCGGTAAAACTTCCTTTAAACTTGAGAAAGGTGAGCAGGTCCAGCCTGGGCTGATCAATTTTTCGCAAATAAGGAATCAATGAAACCGCATCACTGTATGTGGTTTTAAAATCTTTTGCTTCAAAATCGATATAAGTTTTGTTAAGATCCGGCAGACCTTTCATTGAAATACTGCCACTTAGATAACTATCCTTTCCTGCCTCCATCAATACATTGCGGGCAGTTAGATTATCAACTGAACCAGTGATATTACCCTTAACCCTGATATCCTTGTTCCAGTCTTTTAAAGCCGGTGCGAAATAAGCGATATCATCACTGTGGATTACTGCTTCCTGGAACTTCGCCTCCATCCTTACCTTGGACACATAATTCTGCATATCATCGAATGCATCATAACGCATGGCATAGAAATTTTTCAACCGGCTTTGGGGCGTACGAAGATCGAGGTTATAAAACTCCATTCCTTCCGGGTGCATCTTCATATCTGCCTGCAGTTTCCTGACATCAAACCCGCTTCTTTCCTTAGTGGTAAGATTTACTTTTGCAATAATTGTATCCTTGTTCCATTTGACATCATCAAACCTTCCATTGATTTTTGCAAAATTGATATGAGCCGGATCGAAATAAGTATAAACCTCCCGATCAACTTCGAGGTCGCTTCGAAAGTTTCCGTTTTTGATCGTTATCCTGGTTACACCTAAATCCCATCCGGCCGGGTTCCATCTTAAACGCGTTGTGTCGTTGGGAATCTTCAGCTTTTTTGGCCTCAATGAAGCGGGTCTGTTACCCTTGTAATTATAGATCGTGAAAACCGGTTCATCAATATTTATATTCCTGATCCGAATTTCTTTATTACTCAAATCAAATTTGTCTGCATCAAGATTGAATGATCCAACGCTAAGCACCATGTCTTCGCCACGCCAACCATCCTGTTGAAGAAGATGAATGTTGGATAACTCAACTTTTTTAAGCCCCAGTGCAATGGTTTGAGTGTCCCCGGATTTGGTAGGGCTACTGAAGAAGTCAGCAATAAACTTATAGTTCCAAACCGAATCCCGGCGTTTTAAGTTTACAAATGCATCTTCAAGGCCGATATAACTGAGATCTATATTGTCCTTTAAGAAAAACCAGTCGTTGATGTTCACTTTTACAGTACCTGCATAAAGCAATGTATCCTGGTGAAGATCTTTAACCAAAGTTCCTTCGAGCAACATTTTATCAAAAAGTGAAAAGTCAACGTGTTTGATCTCAACGGTGGTTCCCAGTGATTTGGACAGCTTGCCCGTGACCTGCCTCACCAGCCAGTTTTGGACGGGAGTAGTTTGAATAGACACCCATGCCAGTAAGATCAATGCGATCAGTACCAGTATCGTGGTGCGGAATATTTTCCAAAACTTTCTCAGCTGCTGATTATTAGGTGTAAAAATAGCAAATCATTGGTGCATTAAATATTTGTAAATTCTTTAATTTGATCACATTTGGCTGTTTGTTATCCACGCGGGCAGTCAATCATGAATTGAAACAACATTTACAACGAAACCACCAGTATTTATTCGTTATAAGACCAGCGGCTTATAGAAAAGTTTAAATTGCGGTGCATTAAAAAGCAATCTTATGAGATTAACCTCTATTGTGGGTATTATATTGTTTCTTAACACCTTTTTAAGCTTACCGGTATCGGCACAACAGAAACCGGTTATTGTTATCCATGGGGGCGCAGGCACTATATTGAAATCGCAGATGACCCCGGAAATGGAGAAAAAATATATTGCCGGCCTTGAAGAGGCGCTGAAAAAAGGTTATGCTGTCTTGCAACAGGGTGGTAATTCACTGGATGCAGTTGAAGCGGCAGTGATGGTAATGGAAGATAATCCGCTGTTCAATGCGGGCAAAGGGGCTGTATTTACCAATGAAGGCAAAAATGAACTGGATGCTGCCATCATGAATGGCAAAAACCTTGCGGCAGGAGCCGTTGCCGGCGTAACGGTGATCCGTAATCCGATAACAGCAGCCCGTGCGGTTATGGAAAAAAGCGGGCATGTAATGATGGTTGGCCCCGGTGCTGAAAAATTCGCCCGCCTGAACGGTATCACCATAGTTGAGCCTTCCTATTTTTACACGGAAAGCCGGTGGAAAAGTTTGCAAAGAATGCGCAGGGACGATTCTTTGAAGATGCAGCTTGATCATGCTGATACTGCCAGCAAACCAAGGATTTCATATACTGATCCGGCAGATAGAAACTGGAAATATGGGACAGTGGGTGCTGTGGCCCTTGACGCAAGCGGAAACCTGGCCGCAGCAACAAGCACGGGTGGCATGAGCAATAAGAAATTCGGCCGGGTAGGAGATGCCCCCCTCATAGGCATAGGCACCTATGCCAACAATGCGACCTGTGCCATCAGTTGCACCGGTTGGGGCGAATACTTTATCCGGCTCGGTATGGCAAAAACCATCAGTGATATGATGGAGTTTGGCCGGTTCAGCTTAAAAAATGCTTCAGAAGAAATGATTATGAAGCGCCTGCCGGCACTCGGTAAAACCGATGGGGAAGTGGCAGATGGCGGCCTGGTCGCAGTCGATAAAAACGGTAATATTTCTATGCCTTTTAACTCTGCGGGTATGTATCGCGGTTATATTGATAAAGATGGCAAGATGGTAATTCAGATTTACAAATTGTAACGAAGCCCACTAGTTGTAACGAAGCCCACTAGCCCGGTTAAAATTTGCAGACTCACCTGGTGGGATGGATAAACTTTGCCAATCCTTTCCCTTAATCATTTTGGCTATATAAATGATCTGGCCGGCATGGTTCGGATAGTGGCTCAGTTGCCTGTTGATTGCATCAATTACTAATATTGGTTCGGTTCTGATTTGAATGGTTTTCAGCAGATCATGCGGTTCAAGTGAATGAAGACTTTTAAGAAAGCAGTCCCAGCCCTGTTGCCATATTTTTAAAAGATGTTCCCTGGAAAAATGCTGATCATTGAACTCCAGGTCCCGGCTGCGCCATGGTTTTTCGCCATCTTCTGATAAAAAATTTGTCCACCGGCTTATCATGTTCCCGCTCATGTGCTGGATGATAATAGCAATACTGTTGCTTCCAGGATCTGGCCGGAAGTGAAAATCTTCTTCTTTCAACTGTATCATCGCCGTCTCAGCAAGGTCACGATACAGGCTGACTCTTTTGATGGCAGATTCAAGAAATATTGTGGCAATATCCATGGTGGTTATTGTTATTGAATTCGGGCGAGGTAATGGGTACTATTGTCAGTCTGGACATTTTCGGTCATACGTTACAGATAGACGTCCTGAATGAAAAGAAAATCAGGGGGCGTATCAGCAACAAGCAATATGGATAAAATATCATACTGAATATGTTGCCAACCGGGGTTTTTATAAAGAAAGTTTGCGCCCCCTTTGATCAATGATCTGATCTTTTTATTTGAAACACCTTCCTCCGGATAACCATAGACAGTAGAGGTGCGCGTTTTAACTTCTATGAAATGAAGCACATCTGATCTGGAAGCAATGATGTCTATCTCAAAACGACGATATCTCCAGTTCCGCTCCAGGATCTGAAATCCAAGATTTGCAATATAAATTGCAGCAAACTCTTCTCCTTTTTTCCCGGTCACTAAATGATCCCTCATCACAGATTGTTGTAATATTGCCTCTCAATTTGGTAAATGGAAAATACGAAGAAAATTTTTAAACTGGAAGGTAGGATTCAACATTATGCATGGGGAGGTTATGGGTATTTGCCGGATCTTCTGCAGGTTCCAAATCCCACAAAAAAGCCATTTGCAGAATATTGGATGGGTGCACATGTCAACGCTCCATCAATGATCACGATTTCAGATGATCAGAAATTGCCCCTTAACGAGCTTATTGCAGCTGAGCCCGGAGCTATGCTGGGAGAGACCGTGGCACAGGTTTTCGGAAGGCTTCCCTACCTGTTTAAGATACTCGATGTAAAGGATATGTTGTCGATCCAGGTGCATCCCTCAAAGAAAGACGCGGTAAGGGGTTACGAAGAAGAAAATGCAAGAGAGATACCATTGAATGATACAAAAAGGAATTATAAGGATGATAATCATAAGCCTGAGTTGATGTATGCGCTGAGTGATTTCTGGTTATTGCATGGGTTTAAAACACCTGAAAAGTTGCATAAAGTTTTGGCTGACCAACCGGAACTCGGGTTTTTGCAATTCATTTTTCAGAAGAAAGGATATGATGGACTTTATCGTTATGTAATGGAACTTGAACAGGAAGACGTAAATAAGGTGCTTCAGCCATTACTGGACAGGATTATTCCTTTGTATGAAAAAGGGATGCTTAAAAAAAACGATGAAGGTTTTTGGGCAGCTCGTGCAGCAATAACTTTTAACGAACCGGGTAAAATCGACAGGGGCATTTTTTCCATCTATATATTTAATCTCGTGAACCTGAAACCGGGTGAAGCGATATTCCAGGATGCCGGTCTTCCCCATGCTTATCTTGAGGGACAGAATGTAGAGATCATGGCCAATTCCGACAATGTTTTAAGGGGTGGTCTTACACCAAAACACATCGATGTGCCCGAGTTGTTGAAACATGTCAAATGCGAACCACTGGTGCCCGCTGTAATTCTTGGTATCCCATCCGGGAACCTGGGGGAAGAGGTGTTTCTAACTCCCGCTGAAGATTTTGAGTTAAGGGTGATCAGGTTGAACTCTGGTGAACTAACACAGCTGAAAGTGACAACTACGGACATTTTTATTGTTCATAGCGGGGCCGTAAAGGTCACAGACGGCTCTAACAAGCTCGGAAGGGATGCAGGGGATTGTTTTATAGCCATCTACGATGCTGATATTTCGATTGCTGCACCCATAAGGTCAGTGATTTTTCGTTCAACAGTACCCGCAAAATTGAACAAAGTGGATTAAGGCTTAGAATTAACCACGCATTTAATATATTTTTGCTATTATTTTATAGATATGAAACTGAACAAATCATTAATCTGGACTTTTATTGCAATCGTGGCGGTTTCGGCAATCTACAGGATCATTCCAAACAGACCCGAAGGTTTTGCTCCGCAAATGGCGCTTGCATTATTTGGAGGTGCAATTATAAAAGATAAGAAATGGGCATTTGCTTTGCCCTTGTTTTCTTTATTCATCTCAGATCTGCTTTACCAGGTTCTTTATATCAGTGGCATGACGGACCGCCAGGGACTTTATGCATACCAGATACCGATGTATTTATGTTTCGCGGCAATAACTCTCTTTGGGTTTTTATTGAAGAAGATCACATTTCTGAAAGTGGCCATGTTTGGAACTGCAGGATCGGTTCTTTTCTTTTTGCTTTCAAATCTGTTTGTGTTAATTGGCGGTTTTGGTTTTGAACGGCCAAAAACTTTCAACGGATTAATGCTTTGTTATAACGACGCGTTATTGTTTTACCGTGATTATGGTTTAATTCCGGGTTTCTATGGCAACGTTCTGATAGGAGACCTGTTTTTCACAGGGCTGATTTTTGGTGGCTATTACCTGGTCAGGAAAATGTTCGTTACCCGTCAGACCCATATTGGCCTGGCAAACTGATCTTTGATCACATGATCCTGTTCGCTATATATGTGATCACATGAGTTTGTTCTCTATATAAAAGTTGAAAAGCCGGATAAACTATCTGGCTTTTTTTATGGACCTCAAATACCTGCTGCTCCGGATTCGAAGCCGAAGTCGATGGCAAGATTTCCCCCATCAGCCGCCGAAGTAGCCAGGATATCACACCTGTTGTTATAGGGATTGTCGGCATGCCCCCTAACCCATTCGAACCGGATGTTATTTTTCTTAGAAAGCTCATAAAAACGTCGCCATAGATCGCTGTTCTTTTTTCCGCCTGCAAAATTTGTTTTGATCCATTTATTTAGCCAGCCTTCTTTAACAGCCTTTACAACATACTGGCTGTCAGAATAGATTATGATATTAATTCCTTCTTTTGTTAAAGCTTCAAGGGCGGCTATTACAGCCATTAGTTCCATCCTGTTATTGGTTGTTTTCTTAAAACCACCGGATAGCTCTTTCATTTTGCCATTCCAGTTCAATATTGCTCCGTATCCTCCGCGACCGGGATTTCCTCTCGAAGAACCATCCGTATAAATGATCAGTTCGTTCGACCTGCTGTTAATATCTGTCATAAAAAAAATCGAAAAATTTGTTTTGGCCTCATTGAAACGAATTGAAACAACCGTGTACTGGGTCCAATATTTGCATGGCAAAAAAGAAATCTTCCATTGTTCCAATCTTATTAAATCTTCTTAAATCTACTGTCATGAAACTCAAATTGCTTCTGCCTGTATTAGCTATTTCCTGTTGCCTGTCTTGTAAAAAAGATGATCTGGTAAAAGTAAAACAAGATTCCTATGTTTTGCCTGGTGACCGTTTTTTTCCTGAAGGAATTGCACTTAACAGCCGGGCGGGATTGTTTTACACGGGGAGTACAATTTCGGGAGATATCGTGCAGGTAAACCTTGAAACGGGTGCAGCAGACTTGTTTTCTGGTGGTGCAAAAAACGGGAGGACATTTGTTACGGGAATGAAACTGGATTCAAAGGGCAGGCTATGGATTTGTGGGGGACCTACCGGCATCATACAAGTGCTGGATAAGAACGGTAGTATCATTAAGAGTTGGGATGCCAGGACATTATTTGGAGCCGGTTTTATCAATGACTGCGTAATCAGTGATGGCTACATTTACTTTACGGATTCACAGGTTCAAAAAATTTACAGGGCGAAAGTTTCTGATGGTCAGCCCGGTGAACTGGAGGAATGGATGCTGTTTACGAATCAACAAATACCTTATGTAACAGGAACAAACGCTAATGGAATAGAAGTTACACCTGATGGAAAGTATCTTATTGTCGTGATTTCGGCTTCTGGCAAATTATACCGGATTGCAATTTCTGATAAAACTATTTCTGAGATCATCTTGAATACACCGGTTCCATCCGGTGACGGATTATACCTGGATGGGAAGACGTTATACGTTTCAAGGAATGCTACTAACCTTTTATTTCCTGTAACATTGAATGGAGGAATTAGCCAGGGTACAGTAGGTGCCGGTTTCGGGCAGAATCTTAATTTCAATACAACCCTGGTAAAGGCAGGAAAATATTTATTGGTTGTAAATGGCCAGTTAAATCGTCGCGGCGGAACTCCACCACCTATACTACCTTTTACTGTTTCAAGAGTTGAGATACCTTAGAGAATAGATGTTCTTTAAACCTGGAATACACCAATCTGGAAATTTTCCATGACGGGGTTATGATTGGCAGCATTTATTGATTCAGAAATCATCTTTCGTGTTTCAGCTGGATCGATGATTCCATCCACCCACATTCTTGCTGCGGCATAGTAAGGTGAATTTTGTCTTTCATACATTGCCTTGATATCTTCAAGCAGTTTTTGTTCTTCTTCTGCAGTTACTTCCTTTCCCTTTGATTTCATGCCTGCTACCTGGATTTGCAAGAGTGTTTTCGCAGCCTGGTCTCCACCCATCACGGCAATTTTTGCAGAAGGCCAGGCGAAAATAAACCTTGGATCATATGCCTTACCACACATAGCATAATTTCCAGCTCCATATGAGTTTCCAAGTATGATGGTTATTTTAGGCACCACTGAGTTAGCTACTGCATTCACCATTTTTGCACCATCTTTAATGATACCGGAATGTTCGCTTCTTGACCCTACCATAAAGCCTGTGACATCCTGCAGAAATACGAGCGGAATTTTTTTCTGGTTACAATTCATAATGAATCGTGCAGATTTATCCGCACTATCATTGTAAATAACTCCTCCCATCTGCATTTCGCCTTTACGACTCTTAACGATCTTTCGCTGATTCGCTACAATACCAACTGCCCAACCATCTATGCGACCATAGCCGCAGATAATTGTTTTTCCATAATCTTTTTTATATTCTTCAAAGCTACCGGTATCGGCTATGCGCAAAATAATGTCGAGCATGTCATATGGCTTTGTCGCATCCTGTGGAAAAAGACCATAAATCTCTTCAGCTTTGCCCACGGGTGTAACGGGGGCGATACGATCGAAACCAGCCTTTGGTTTTGCACCCATTTTATCAAATATGCTTTTTACGTGATCAAGGCAATCTTGCTCATTGGCAAAGCGGTAGTCTGCAATCCCTGAAATCTCTGTATGGGTTACAGCACCTCCCAAAGTTTCCGAGTCAACATCTTCCCCGATCGCTGCTTTTACCAGGTAGGGGCCGGCGAGGTAAATAGAGCCATTTCCTTCCACCATCAATGTTTCATCGCTCATGATCGGCAGATAAGCACCCCCGGCTACACAGGGGCCCATCACCGCAGCTATCTGCGTAATTCCCATCGCACTCATACGGGCATTATTCCGGAATATTCTCCCGAAATGTTCCTTGTCAGGGAATATCTCATCTTGCATGGGCAAAAAAACACCCGCGCTGTCTACAAGATAAACCACCGGCAACCTGTTTTCCATGGCTATTTCCTGGAGCCGGAGATTTTTTTTACCAGTGATCGGGAACCAGGCACCGGCTTTTACAGTCTGATCGTTTGCAAGTATCACTGCCTGCCTGCCTTTTATATAACCGAGACCGCCGACCGTGCCACCGGAAGGGCATCCACCCTGTTCTGCATACATTTCGTAGCCGGCGAATGCACCAATTTCCACAAAAGGTTTGTCAACATCACACAGGTAAGCGATTCGTTCGCGGGCGGTTAGCTTGTTTTTCTCGTGCTGTTTGTCGATTGCCTTTTTTCCACCACCCAGGCTCAGTTCAGAAAAACGTTTTTTCAATTTGCTGAGCGATGTTTTCATCACATCTTCGTTCCTGTTGAATTCGATATCCTGGTTCATGGTCTCAATATTAGATATTAAATCAAGATTTTGCTATTTTTAAGCTTCGATGTCTTCAAAAAAGTATCCATGGATTGTCCTGCTCATCTTATTTGCGGCAATAAAAGTCTTTTCTTTTTTCCCTGATTCGGTCGAAAGATATTATTCGGGAATGATATATCCCGTTATTAGTGCTGTACAGCGCATATTATTTGGTTGGATACCATTTAGTGTCGGTGATATTTTTTATGCAATTACTGCTTTATGGCTAATCATTAAACTGTATCGTTTTTTCCGGATCATTGTCAAAAAACAGGCCGACCGTTTTTTCTGGTTCAACGGACTAAGACAGGCCGGATTTTTTGCATTATCTGTTTATGTTTTGTTTAACCTTCTATGGGGAATGAATTATAACCGCAAGGGAATTGCTGATCAATTGCAACTGCAGGAGGAAATTTATGTTAAGGAAGATCTGCTGGCCGTAGTTGATCAGCTTGTGGAGAAGCTTAATGAATATGATACGATAGGCCGCATTAACCGGAGATATCTTGGCGTTAAAAGAAACCTGTTTCTCGGCGCTACAGAAGGTTATGATACACTGGCCCAATACAGGAAACAATTTGTGTATCGTTTTGCTGCTGTAAAACCATCTCTTTATAGTTATCTCGGAAACTATCTGGGCTTCACGGGTTATTACAATCCGTTTTCAGGTGAAGCACAGGTCAACACCACTGTGCCACTTTTTGTACAGCCTTTCACTACCTGTCACGAAATTGGCCACCAGATTGGATATGCTAAAGAAAGTGAAGCAAACTTTGCTGGCTTTCTTTCTGCTAAATCATCAGTTGATCCGGTTTTCAAATATTCAGTTTATTTTGAAATGTACCTGTATTCAAGAAGATACGTCTATAACCTGGACAGCAATCTCCTGAAATCTTATGATGCCCGGCTTGGCTTAGTAGTTAAATCGGATTACCTGGAGCTTAAGGCATTCTGGAAAAAATACGAGAACCCCGTAGAGAGATTGGTGGATGTTGTGTATGGCCAATATCTACGCGCTAATCAGCAACCTTCAGGCAAACTAAGTTATAGCGAAGTGATCAGCTGGCTGATTGCTTATTATAAGAAGTATGGCAAAGAAGCAATTTAAAACTTATCCTTCTTAAAACTTATTCTTCCACATCATGCTTTCAACCGGTTTGTTCGGCTGACCACTGTACTTTGCATCTTTCTTATTATTGTAGCTGACAATGATCTCACCATCCACAGGGAAATATATCAACTGACCTACAGGCATACCCGCATAAATGCGAACTGGTTGCTTAACCGAGATCTCAAGTGTCCAGTTGCCACAAAAACCAACATCACCCTTTCCGGCGGTTGCATGAATATCTATACCAAGCCGTCCCGTTGAAGACTTACCTTCGAGGAAGGGAACATGAGCATGGGTCTCCGTATACTCTTCGGTTACGCCAAGATAAAATACATGTGGCTGGAGAATAAAACCTTCCTCCGGGATTTCAAAATGTGTGATCTTATTATGTTTTTTTGCATCCAGCACTTCGTCATTGTATTTTGCAAGCCATTTGCCGAGATGAATATCATAAGAATTACTACCCAGGCAGGAGCGATCGTACGGTACTATTTTAATTGTTCCTTTCTCTATTTCTTCAAGAATCCTCGAATCGCTTAAAATCATTGTCTAAAAGTTGGTGGTGGTGCTTAAATAGGTTAAAATTGTTTTTCTGCAAGATGCGTCTTACTTATTTAAAATGAGCTTATTTTATCAACATAATATCAACGCGGGAACAAAAGTTGGAATCTGGCGGATTGAAGAACCTGAGTCATTCTACCTGCAAGGTGTCCCATTGAAACGTGATGTTTCGCATCCGGCCAAGAGACTACAACACCTGGCAGGGCGGTTCCTGTTGCCTCATTTGTTCAAAGATTTTCCTTTATCAGAGATTTTAATTGCTGATACGAAAAAACCCTACCTGGCAGACGAAAAATACCATTTCTCTATTTCGCATTGCGGAACTTATGCGGGTGTTATCGTGAGTAATTCAAACAGGGTAGGGATAGATATAGAAATTATATCAACCCGCCTGTACAACATCGTTCACAAATTTGTAAATGATAAAGAAAAAGTATTCCTGGAAGAATGGGAACCACTAACACAAATGCATCTCGAACTCACAACGATACTATGGAGTGCAAAGGAAGCATTGTTTAAATGGTATGGATTCGGCCAGGTCGACTTCAAAGAACATATGCAACTTAGTGGCCCGCTTATTTTTCTGCCAAATGAATGGATCCAGTTGCCTTTTACATTTTACAAGGAAGAAAACGTTCATGTAAAAATCATGGCAAAAGTGTTTGGGGAAATAGTTATAGCATGGGTTGTAACTTAAAGGAGTTATGAGTTATGAGTGAGTGTTGAATGAATAAATTATGAGTTCATCACTTTGTATTTCACTCATATCTTGACAACTCACTCATCACTCATCACTCATAACTCATAACTCATCACTCATCACTCAGTCAAAAGGTTATCGCTTACGTCATTCAACAGCTCCATGTCTATGGAGTCCTTACCAGCGATTCCTTCTATTGAGCCGATGATATGGTCTGAGTTCAGCATGGCCCGGTCGAGTTGCTTTTCGCGGTTTTTCCAGAGTTTCTCCATCACTTCTTTTTCCTTTTGCATGGATTGCTGCATGTTGCGGAACACTTCCCGGATGTTTTTCCATTTGGATGAAAATTCCTGGCTGGTCATATAGTCATAAAGTAACTGGATCTTATCTTCCTTGCCATCCTGCGCTTTGGCTATTGAATGGATCCGCAACAGACCTTCACGCAAAGATGCCGTCAACAATTTGGTATCACTAAATCCGCAGATCCACACACCGTCACGGAACTCATAACGATCTTCGAGTTTTTCCGGCATCACCTGTGACACGAGAACACCGATATCCGCTCCGGCCCGCACCATGTCCTGCTTCAGTTTATCCACCCATTCTTTTCCCCAGGTAGCAGCTCTTTTACTTTCGAAGAGTATTTTACCGCATTCCGCTCCGAATCGGTTCCTTACAATCAGCAGGCAGTCTCCTCCGCGTTTTCCTTTGGCTACCTCAGTAACCTTGTCGAAAGGAAAAGCATTCGCGAGAAGGTCCTCCAGAAGCAATTCCAATACTTCACCCTGCAACTGTGTTGATCCCTGGTCAGCTTTGCGTTTCATCTCTTCGATCAGCTTTTTCTGCTGATCCATCTGCACTTCCCATTCTTTTTTTATCAGTTCGAAACGCTCGCGCTCCTGGACCAGGATTTCTTCCTGGATTTTTTTCTTGTTTTCCAGCAGGTATTTTTCCTTATCGTTTTCATGATGGCGTTGAAGCTCTTCCATCCGGCTTTCCAGGCGCAATACATCCAGCTCTTTTACTTTCAGCGTCCTGACCTGGTTTTCAGATTCAGTAATTTTTTCCTGCAGGATACGGATCTGGTTATCGTTTTCCTGGAGTATCTTTTTGCGGAGCTCCTCTTCTTTGAGCTGGGTGGCCTGTTCAATTTTCTGCCGGGTTATGATTTCCTGGTCAGCCAGTTCCTTTTGTGTTAATTCTAACTGGAGCCGAATTTCATTTTCCTTCTTCCGGTATTCTTCATCTTTCTTTTTTTGTGCTTCAATCCATTTGCCCTGGAACTCATGTTGTACCTCTTTCCGGATGGAATCCTCCATCGGAAAGCTGTTTCCACATTTAGGGCATTTTATCTCTGTAGTCATCAAAACTCTTTTTCACAAAATACGATTTATTCAGTGAGCGGTCGATCTCACAACTTTCATACAAGAGGGTCGAAAAAAACTTCAACTTGATTTTCGCCTTAACCTGAAAACTATTACTTTTGCACCCACTTCAATTTTTAGGCTGCGGAGGTGGCGAAATTGGTAGACGCACTACTTTGAGGTGGTAGCGCCGTAACTGGCGTGGGAGTTCGAATCTCCTCTTCCGCACAAAACGAGACTCCCTATAGACGGGATGTCTCGTTTTTATTTTGGTGGAGTTTCTGCTTAATCCTGGTGGGGTTTCCGATTAATCCTGGTGGAGTTTCTGCTTAAAAACGATGCTGGTAGAGGCTGAAAATATTGCCGGCCGGATCGCTGAACAGCGCCGTAATTTCAGGCAGATCCCCGCCGGCTGGTTTTATAATATTTCCGCCTTTTTCATTGATTAGCTTTAATGTGGCTTCCATGTCACTTACCATCAGACTAATGCAAATACCGTGATGAGTTTGCGGATCCCGCCCGGTGACCCAGCTGCCACTTACCTCGAAAACCGAATCATCAAACGAAACGGTTCCATCTTCGCGTCTTCGGATTTCCCAGCCAAAGATATCATGGTAAAATGCTGCTGACTTCTCAACATCCACTGCGGGAATCTCGATGTAACAGATTTTACCATTGCCAAATGTGGGGCCATGCTGTTTACTCATTTGGATTGATTTTATTTAACTAAGACCATCAATATCTGGAAGAACTATAACTCAAGGCAGAGTTAATTATTTCAATTTAATATTTTCTGCTGATTTTCCTGCCTAATATGCAAACACTTTTTTGCTGGGCTGCACGTTTGAGCTGCACTGCTGGACTGCACTTTTGAGCTGCACTGCTGGACTGCGCTGTTGAGATTTAGAAAGTATCTGTGAGGATCAGTAATTTTTTTATCGTACTTCCGCCGTTAACTTGCCGATTTTTTCCCAGCTCGTTCCAGGCTTCATGGTAACAAGAACCGCAATACTTTCATTGGCTGTGACAAGTTTACTTGCCTGTAATGTGGGATATATATCTTTAGGAGTGAGTCTGAATATGCTTCCTGTAAGAAAATCTATTGCAATTCCGGGTATTCCTCCAATAAAAAGATTTCCATAAGCCCAGCCATCCAGTTTGCGTTTAAGATTTAATTGATAGGGCTGATAACCGTCCAGTTTAAGTTCCAGGTAATGACTTTTTCTACGACTCATATGAATTACAATCGGTGTCTGACCATAATGTTTGCCATCAACATATACCGACGCGATTCTTGGTTCAGCAGTAACTACAAATTTTTGTAAAGGTCCGTGCGCGATGGTGGCACATCTTGAAAAAAGCATTCCTGCGAGGCAAAAGGAAGCTATGTAAATAGTTTTCATCAGGGGGATTTGGGATAAGATAAGCACTGTTTCCCTGGTATCCAAGCTTCCCGGAAAATGCTGATTATAGTCAATAAGGTCAATAAACAACCTATTTCTATACATCCACTGATGTAATGGTTTTATTCATCCACCAATGTTTTGATTCTACTCAAAAAATGCCATTTATCTATTTTTTAAGAATTATCCTGAATGTAGTGCCTTTGCCCTGTTCTGAAGTTTTTACAAAAATCTGCCCGCTATGATATTGTTCCACTATTCTTTTTGACAAACTGAGACCGAGGCCCCAACCGCGTTTCTTTGTTGTAAAACCAGGTTTGAATACTTCTTTCACAAATTGCTTGGGAATACCCTTTCCAGTATCCGTAACATCAATCACAACATAGGTTTTGTCCTCTTGCAGGTCTACTTTTATTTCGCCCTTGCCTTCCATCGCGTCAAGCGCATTTTTAAGCAGGTTCTCAATTACCCAGTCAAAAAGCGGGGGTGATATTCTCGCAATCAGCACATTCGAACCATGATTGTCAACCGAAAATTTAACTTTACCCGGTGCACGTTTCCGGATGTATTCGACCATGCTGTTCACCTGCGAAAGTATATCATGCGATTCGAGTTGAGGCGTGCTTCCGATCTTTCCAAAGCGATCCGACACCAGCCTTAGCCTTTCCACATCTTTTGACATCTCCTGGACCATCATTTCATTATCCGGATTGTCTTTCAACATTTCGACCCAACCATGGAGTGAGCTTAACGGTGTGCCAAGCTGGTGTGCCGTTTCTTTCGCCATACCCGCCCATACCTGGTTTTGAACTGATTGGTACCGGCTCGAAAGCGCGGTTATAGTGATAATGATAAATAAGCTGATGATTAACAACTGCACCAGCGGATAATATTTCACCTGGTTCAACAAGCTGGTATGGCCATAGTAGTAGATGTTTCTTTCGGAGGAGTCTGAAGGATTGCTCCATTCTACTGAACCGTTTTCAGACTTAAATTCCTTCATTTTTTTAGCTACATAACCAGGATCATTTTTTACTGAAGCTGAATCAAGATTTACATGGTCCAGTATTGCACCTTTTTCATCCGTAACGATAATTGGAATTGTTTTGTTTTCAGCGATGATGATCCCGGCAAGTTTATCACTTATACCAGTTTGATCAATCATAAGTAGTTTACCCGCTTCCACCCATTGTTCAACCCTGAGTCTTTCCTCTTTTGCAATTTTTCTTGCAAGAAATTGTGAGTAAAATATTGTTCCGCTTACGATAGCTATGGCAACTATCGCCAGTCCGGTACGCCAGTTAAAAAGCTGAATCATGCGCTCAATTTACGAATGATAGTGTCATAATTCATTGAGTTAACAGATAGGAGGTTTGGTTATTAACTTTCAACCTGTATTTTTGGCAACATTTAGAACAAACTTTCGTCAGCTTAGAACAACCTATTTGTCAGCATTAGTTTCAATAGTTATACTTAACTGGAACGGCCGTTCCTTCCTGGAAGATTTTCTGCCATCGGTAGTGGCTTCTACATACGGGCATAAGGAGATTGTATTGGCCGATAACAATTCTACCGATGACTCCGTCGATTTTGTGCGCACAAAATATCCGGCAATCCGGATTATTAAGCTTCCATCTAATTTCGGATTTACAAAAGGTTATAATGAAGCTTTGAAAGAAGTAAAGGCAGATTATTATATACTGTTGAATACTGATGTCGAGGTTTCTCCCGGTTGGATAGAACCAATGGTTGAATTGCTTGAGAGCAATAAAAAGATCGGTATCTGTCAGCCGAAATTGTTACAACACACAAATAAAGATCTGTTTGAATATGCAGGCGCAGCCGGGGGGTGGATAGACCGGCTGGGTTATCCATTTGCGAGGGGGAGAATCTTTGATTATTGTGAAAAAGATATGGGTCAGTATGATGAAATACAGCCAATATTCTGGGCAAGTGGGGCAGCGATGTTTATCAGGGCTTCACTTTATCACCGTTTAGGTGGGTTTGAAGAATATTTTTTTGCGCACCAGGAAGAAATAGATCTATGCTGGCGGGCACAAAGAGCCGGTTTTGAGGTTTATGCCTGTCCCCAGGCGGTAGTTTATCATGTCGGAGGTGGCACATTGCCAAAAGGAAATTCAAGGAAGGTATTTCTGAATTTCAGGAACAACCTGATAATGCTTGCTAAGAATCTCCCTGTTGGGGAGGCTATTATAAAAATAGGCTGCCGGTTCTGGCTGGATGCGATTTCTGCCTGGAAATCGCTGTTTGCCGGCCAGGTAAATTATTTTCTCGCGGTAGTCGAGGCTCATCTTGCATTTTTCTACTGGCTGGTTATTATGCGCAAACACAGTTTGTTTCCGGAAACACGCAAAGGTAAATTGCATGGATACCTGCGCAGGAGTATCGTGTGGGCACATTTTGTTGAGGGTAAGAAAAAGTTTATGGAAATAGTTGAAAAGAAATCTGATATTTTCAATTGAAACATTATTTTTGCATTGCAATTAACTCGTTATGGATCAAGCACAAGAAAAAGATTACAGGGAAAAGGACGTAAAATTTAACTGGGTAAATTCTTCAGTATTTCTGTTTTACCTGCAGGTGTTTTGTATGATAGCCTTTACGCTTGGTGGTTGCTATAGTTTATATGCGCACCGCTATAAAGGCAAGCCAAAGGTGAATGTTCCTACAAACACTTATTATACTCCCCAGTATAAATAAATTTACTTTAAAATTTTGTAGGAGTTTTAGGATCCCTATCTTTGCCGTCCAATAAAAAAAACGAATTGGTACCAGGCCCGGCGATAACCGGATTTGAGATTGATCGTGAATAAAAAGTTCTTTAATAATCAACGCGGAAGTAGCTCATTTGGTAGAGCACGACCTTGCCAAGGTCGGGGTGGCCGGTTCGAGCCCGGTCTTCCGCTCCATGATCCAAACCTAGTGTTTGGATTTTTTTTGTGCGTTCGGGAATGATGGCGCTTCGATTGCATCGGGCTTGACAGATAATAACAATTAAGAATTTTGTCCCGATCGTTTTCGGTGGGGACAGTTACCTGGGTGGCGGAACTGGTAGACGCGCTGGACTTAAAATCCAGTTTCCCGCAACGGAAGTACGGGTTCAACTCCCGTCCCGGGTACTTTAATATCCTCATAATACACTGATTAATAGTGGGTTATGAGGATTTTTCTTTTCTTGGTTGGCTGTCTGGTTGGCTGAATGATATTAATTTAATTCTCCGATGATCAACACAATCTCTAAAATTGGCTTTGCGACTGCTTTGATAGTTTACCTATCCTTTTGTGGTTGTCTCTATATAATTGCATACTGGTCTTCATTTGATTTTGATATCACAGGGTTGGTGGATATCTGGGAGGTTCCTAAAGTATTCGTTTACCCGAATGCGATTGTATTATCAGGTCTGGTGACTGTGATTATTTCGCACTTGATAATGCCCCTTGTTGTGAAAATTTGGGAACATTTCGTTCCACGGAGTGAAGCCAGTCTTAAGCATGAAGAAAGCCTTAAGTCTGGAATAGAAGCTGCGCAGTATAATTTTATCGTAATAAACGGGACGGCAGCGATCATTTTTTTTATACTAAGTCTTGTGCTGATTGTAACTGGGCAGGCATTTTTGTATTTGATCCTCGGCCTAATAATCATCTTACTTGTGACGATGAATTTATTTTTGTCAAACACGTACGATGCTTACTTAACAGACAGATCCTCGAAGGTTTGGTTTTTAATAATGTTTGTCGTTGTTCCGGTTTTTGTTTTTTACACAGCAAAAGAGGAAGCATATTCGATAAAGACCGGGTCAAACTTTCTTGAAGTAACGTCATTGACTTTCAAGAGTGATGGACATATCGCAGACATTTCTACTCAGAAAAAGGTTTTAAGCATCAATTCGAAATATGTAATATTAACTGATAGTACAAATACAAAATTCAGTGTCATAGACCTAGGGGATGTTCGATCTGCAAATTATATCCGCCGTAAATCAAAAAATAAGTAACTACAGGTTTTTTTTACTGTTTTTTACCTTTATAAGCTAAAATCGGCGGCGATTTTTCCAATTTGAATAATTCTTTTTTCGGTCACTTCCTTAAATTTCACATATGGAGCACGGGGACATTGACATGTCTGGAATTAACATGATCTATCTTTATCAACGTTACCAGGGCGAAGGATTAATATTCACTATTCAAAGGAACGGCGAGTATATTATAGACATAGTACGTGGTTATGAAAGATGGCTGGAGCTTCACGAAAGACCCACGGAGCGATCTAACGAATACGGCGCGATGCTCAATGATTTTTTTGTTTTCAACGACCGAAAATTCACTCGGGAATAAGTTCGCCTGGTGACTTTTCAATTTGCCCTGGAGAGGCTCGAAAGTTTGCCTAGTGGTTCTATGTAAATCTGTCTAAAAGTCCATCTTTGAACCACGACGCGTTTGTCGTAAAATCTCTCGTGAATCATGTGGTATTTATCGTGTTCTCTCGTATAATTTGCTTGACGATCGTCAGAATCCTGAGCCGCTTATTAGCTTTCGGGAAAATGTTCGACAACTAATCCTGGCTGTCGAGACCCATTAAGAGGCTCTCTTCTTAATTTGTTCTTGGGTCCTTCTCGTTGTATCGAAGAATTTGCGAGGTTTCTGGAAGTATCCTCCAAAAACTCATCAGCCGAAAATTTTTGCGCGGATGTCTGTGGCAAAATTTCAATAAATTCATAGTCCAACTGATGCAAATATCTATTCCGGTTGATATTAAAAAATGTATTTTGGCTGATAAACCTTATGTATGAAATTTCAGTTACTGTCACCGACATCCACCATTGACATTCCATTTAAGGAATTCGACAAGGAAAATGTCGAGCTCCTTTTTACCCCCGGGTATTCTATTCATCATTTAAAAAATGAAACTTTTGAAGGAGCAGCGAATGTTCATGCTCTGGATCTTCGCGTCACATATCTTCTGTCAGTATTCAGGGATATCATATTGGAAATCGATATCCGATCGAGGGCGGTACTTTATAATATACCCTGTCAAGATTTCAAAAGAAAAGTTTTTGATCTTCATCGACTTTCGTATATGTCAGCAAATTTGGAATTCCGATCGCTGATTCGGAAACGTATCCAATTTGCCCATCTTACATTTCCGAACATGGAGGATACCATCGCTGGCCATGCCGATCAAATAACTGATATAGTGGATTTATTGAGAGCATCGTGGTAACTGTTCATTGGAGCCGACTATCTAGCCTACGGGGTTGTAAACGAACGTGGATATTCAGTCGTAGGAGACACCTGCCTTAGTCCTACTGCAACTAGCACACTAATTTCCTACATTACTCAACGCTTTACAAAGTCCGGGAAAGCTTTTGCAAATAAGAAAATTGGGAATTATTCCATCGAGAAACAACTGCCTCAAGTCCGGGGAAAAAGGCGCCAGAATTTCTTCTTTAAGTTTCTGGCATATACTGAAGAGTCAATATCAAGCCGGCGTAGTAAAACCGTTAAAAGAACGATGATCATCTTATCTGTAAGTTCCCTCAGTTCAGGTCCATCTGCATCCTGATAGCGGCCGTCATGGTCATCATAATGTGTGTGAAGATTTCGCAGGTCCGCTATTCTTTTAGAGAAAGCGATAACGTCAGGGATCAATGTCTTCAGAAATACACAATCAAAATTTGTTATCAAATGTATCAACCGGTCCCGTAGCGTTGGCTCATGAGCACTACTAAGTTTTTCTTTCAACCACTGCAATTCGAATTCTGTCAGCGCCGGATTGTCATAAACTTTTTTCTTCAGAATTTTCACTCGATCCTTTTCTGATTTTGGAACCATCTCCGTTTTCCGGTGTAGCACTTCAAGCGCCTTAGCGACGTCCATAAATTTCTCAATGGAAATGATATGCATTTCTTCAAAGTATCGGAGGCCAAGGTAAAGCGGAACGACCAAGGTATAGTATTCCTGGTACCAGTCTCTTATTATTTGTCGGAAGTGTGTTTGAATATCTTGATAAAGAACAGCACATTCGTGAGGATTGATGTTTTTAAGTCCGGTCTTTCGGGCTGTCCTGGTATAATAGCACCTCACAGGCTCGGGCCATTTTATATCACCGTAGCAGGACGATTTGGCAACAAGATCATGGTCTATGAAAGTGATCTCCAGTATATCGCTCTGGCTGAATGTACAGAATGTAATGAAATCTGCAAAGATGTCGGCCAGCTTCAACCAATCCCCAAAACTCTTTTTGTCTTTCGACTCAAGCACCATGGTCACGTGGTTTTCAATCACAGTTCTCACTGGGTAGTTTGAGGTCTCGGATGAGTATCCGTACTCAATTTTTCCGACAAAATTATCCGGCACTTCAAAGTCGACATTGTTGGGTAGTTGCTGCTGCAGGTCCAGATCATTCCCTTTAATAGTAGGGAAGTTAGGGCTGTATAATTTTACCCAGGAGGCTAAGTTGTGAACACCAAAGTAAATTTTATTAAATACAATGTCTGCCTCAGCCTGGTATTGTGCGCCGACAAAAAAGATCTCCACAGAAAAATCAATTGTCTTGACATCGAAATTCGTTCTGGAATTGTTGAGCCAGCAGCCATAGAGAGTTAAAAAGCCCGTCATGGTTTTGCCCACTATCAAGTGTTGGACAGCATGGTCAAACTTGACGCTCTCGTCGCCGATTAGCGCAAGAATTGTTTCGGAGTATGGGTCATGCCGAAGAATCCCGGCATACCATAATTCCGTGCCGGAAAGTTTCCAGCTGCCCGTATATTCCTTTTTCTGGAGCATAAGTGTCTATGTGGTCAAAAATCTGGGCTCATTGCTCAAGTTATGCAAAATCAACATGCATCTAGGCGTTGCGAAATCGCTTCAGGGAAGATCAGCCCTAATGTGAAGAAGTCGAAATATTAAAATGTGGGCTATTGAAGGGTAGGGTTAAGTGTTTCTAGCGTTTCAACGAAAAGTGGATAGTATGTTTGGAGGGTTACTTTGCGATGACTGTCTACTAATTCTAAGTGTCCTCTATCATCTTTGCATATTGTTCAAAGAGTTTTTGGGCCAACTCATTACGGTTTTCAATACTTGATTTTATTATGGAAAGGCCTTGCCGAGTGCACTTTGCTAAATATCTTATATTTAAGATAGTCAATCCTTGGTAACTTCTTTCAAATAAGGCTTCGCTAAGTAGGTAGTAAGTGTAAGAAACCGCAAAGCCAATACCCATATTGGATTTGGGCAGGTAGCTATGCATAATTGAATGACGATAAAAATTTTGGAATTCCTTTAAAGAGTCTGGGTTGTCTAAATCATTTCTTTCCAAAACTTGTTGAAAGAATAATCGAGAGTGTAAAAGGAAACTGTCCTTTTCATTATCAGTTTTATCACGCGTTAATAATGAACCTATAAAATCTATTACAGAGAAACAAACCATCGATATGGGAATTGTGCAACGTGTTTCAATTATTTCGACCGGTTCATATCCTTTGCCGTGTGGGTCGGTTGTCGGAGGAGGTGCTATGTAAATACCATTCATTCGTGATTCTTCAATTTCTTGCGCTACTTTTTCTTCCGCAATAGCTGTTAGCTTTTCTAAATCTAGATCGGCAAACTGGACAAATTTCTTAATTGAATTCTTAAAGCTTTCGAATTCCATTTCAATGATATTTACTGGTGTTTAATCCTGTGATGTTGACCACTGTTCCGGTGATGTCGACCCCCTTTTTGAAGAAGGATGTCCGTCAGGGAAGTGTTAGGCAATAATTTAAATAGCTGGATATCACAAAATAACGTATTTATTTTCTTTCTCAAAGAGTCGCCTTTTAATTCATTCCGGTGCAGCAGTATGTACCATACGGTCGAGGATGGGTTCCGCAATGGTGCTTTCGCCAATGAACTCATACCATTTTGGCACAGGTAATTGTGAACTAGTAATTGTCGACTTTCTACCATGCCAGCTTCAATTATTTCCAGTAAAAATATTCGTTCAATGTTATCTAAGGCTGCCAGTCCAAAGTCAATGAGGATAAGCAGATCATATAGGGGCCTTACTTATCAAATCTGTATTGTTTTGGCAATGTCATCCTTCAACCTAACTGCTGTCAACAATTGCGGATGTTAGCGTCTCAAAAAGGTATTTTGACTTTAGCTAAACCAACTAAAAATGGCTTAGCGTGAGTTTACACAGATGTGTTAGAATCATGTGCTGCCGCCTCCTCAAAATTTTGTACTTTGCCCCATCCTAATAAAAATACCTTCCAAATCATGAGCGACATCAAGAATCTCGAAAAAACCCTATGGGCAGCCGCAGATAAAATGCGTAGTAATATGGATGCTGCCGAATACAAACACGTAGTTCTCGGTCTGATCTTTCTCAAATATATATCTGATGCTTTTGGTGAAAGGCATGAGGCGCTGAAACAAGAACTGGAAGATTCTAAGAGTGACTGGTATGTACAGGAAGAAGAGGCTCGTTACGCAACGTTGAATGATAAAGACGAATACACCAGCCATAACATCTTTTATGTTCCCGAAAAAGCACGTTGGACTTACCTGCAATCAAAAGCAAAGCTCCCCGAAATTGGTAAGTTGATCGACGATGCAATGGATGAAATAGAAAAAGTGAACCCTGTATTAAGAGGGGTGTTACCGAAAATTTATGCTGATCCAGATTTGAACAAGCAGCGATTGGGTGAACTCATTGACCTGATTGGTACTATTGGTTTTAACCAACCCGGTCACAAATCAAAAGATTTACTGGGACAGGTTTACGAATATTTTCTCGGGCAGTTCGCCGATGCAGAAGGCAAGAGTGGCGGACAATTCTATACACCATCATCTATTGTAAAACTGTTGGTAGGAATGCTCGAACCTTATAAAGGTCGTGTATACGACGGGTGCTGTGGTAGTGGCGGTATGTTTGTGCAAAGTGAGAAGTTTATAGAGGAGCATGGTGGCCGCCTGGGGGATCTTTCTATCTTTGGACAGGAAAGTAATCCCACCACTTTGCGTCTTGCAAAAATGAATCTCGCTATTCGTGGAATTGATGCAAAAATAGAACTGGGAGACAGTTTTTTACACGACAGGCATAAAGACCTCAAAGCCGATTTCATTCTAGCCAATCCCCCTTTCAACATCTCCGACTGGAGTGGAGAGCAATTGCGTGACGATATGCGTTGGAAATTCGGAACCCCACCGGTTGGTAATGCAAATTATGCCTGGCTGCAGCATTTTGCACATAAGCTAAGCCCGAATGGAACCGCTGGAATTGTACTTGCAAATGGAAGCATGAACAGCAATACCGGCAGTGAAGGAGAAATTAGAAAGGCGATGATTGAAGCGGGATTGATCGACTGCATGGTCGCTTTGCCAGCACAGCTTTTTTATAACACAATGATTCCGGCCTGTCTTTGGTTTCTCGCGAGGAATAAAAAAAATGGAAAATTCCGCGACCGCAGCAATGAGATATTATTTATCGATGCACGAAAGCTTGGTGTAATGATTAACCGGCGGAATAAAGAATTGAAGGAGGGGGAGATCAGAAAGATTACCGATACATATCATAAATGGAGAAATCTAAAAGGGAAATATGAAGATGTAGCCGGCTTTTGCAAAGCAGCAACCATTGAAGAAGTCAGAAGTAATAACCATGTCCTGATGCCAGGGCGATATGTTGGAACTGAGGATGCCGAGGATGATGGTGTTTTATTCGGCGATAAAATATCTGCATTGACAACTAGACTCGCAGAACAATTAAGCAGAGGCCATTCTTTGGAAACAGAAATTAGAGCGAATCTAAAAGGTATTGGCTATGAGTTCTAAAGATTGGGGACAATTCAGATTAGGGGACATATGTCTAAAAATAGGTTCGGGTGCAACTCCTAGGGGCGGGAAGGAATCCTATTCCGGTACAGGAGAATTTGCTTTGATAAGAAGTCAAAACGTATTAGACTTTTCCTTTTCCTATGATGGATTGGCGTTTATAGACCAATTGCAAGCTTCGAAATTAAATAACGTAATAGTTGAGAGGGATGATATCCTTTTAAATATAACCGGAGACAGCGTGGCACGCGTGTGCCAAGTTCCGAAAGAAATTTCAAAGGCTAGAGTAAACCAGCATGTTGCTATAATTCGACCGCAAAAAGATATACTAGACAATAATTACTTAAAATATTATCTACTGAATCCTTCTTTTAAAAATTATATGTTAGCACTATCTTCAGTCGGAGGAACTCGAAATGCCTTAACTAAAGTTATGATTGAGGATTTTAGAATAACTCTTCCGCCGATTGTCATTCAACGCCAAATCGCTTTTCTTCTCTCGTCCATAGATGACAAAATAGAACTCAACCGCCAAATGAACCAAACCCTCGAAGCTATTGCCCAAGGACTTTTTAAAGAATGGTTTGTTGATTTCAATTTTCCTGACTTTGATGGTACGGTAATAAACGGCCTACCTCAGGGCTGGAAAAAAATCTTAATCAGCGATATTTCTAGTAATATACAATATGGATTAACTCAGAGTTCTACTCTTGAAAACGTTGGACCTAAATTTTTAAGGATTACGGATATTCAAGGAGGAATTGTCAACTGGAGTAAGGTGCCTAATTGCATTGCAACGGAAAAGGATTTTAAAAAATATAAAATTAATGCACATGATATCTTTATTGCACGAACTGGAGCGTCAACTGGGGAAAACATCTACGTTGTTAACCCACCAACAGCTGTATTTGCATCATACTTAATACGAGTTCAGTTTGAGAATCCAGCATTGGCCTGCTATGTAGGCAAGTTCCTCAGAGGCAGTGAATATTTCAATTTTATAAGTTCGATATTAAGTGGTTCTGCTCAACCAAATGCTAATGCCAAACAATTAACAAGTATCGAAATTGTATTGCCAACCAACGAAATCCTGGACAAATATTTTATAATTGTTAACAGTTTGAATCAAAAGAAGGAACTGAATGCAAATGAGAATGAAACATTAGCCAACCTTCGTGATACTTTGTTACCTAAATTGATGACGGGAGAAGTTTCGATGCCGCAAAGAGAAAAACGAAGCACCGCTGCTATATGAAAAACTTCATTACCGAGGATCAGATCGAAAAGATTGCTTTGGAAATTTTAAGCAATGACCTTGGTTATCAAATTCTTTTCGGGCCTGATATTGCAGAAAGTGACTTCCCTGAACGTACCTATGCAGACGTAATTTTTACCAGTCGTTTAAAAGATTCCATCGATCGAATAAATCCGGGTATTCCGACTGAAGCAAGAGATGAAGCATTTAAAAAAGCCATGCGTGCATCTTCTCCTGACATGCTGATAAACAATGAAGCATTCCATCTGATGCTTACGGATGGAATCGATGTAAAGTTTCGGACCGAAAATGGTAACCGAAGCGACAAAGTGTGGCTTGTAGATTATAACAATCCCGAGAAAAATTGTTTTCTCGCCGTTAACCAGTTCACCGTAATTGAAAACAACATTAATAAAAGGGCAGATGTTGTGCTTTTCATCAATGGTCTTCCAATTGTTGTTCTTGAATTGAAGAATGCCACAGATGAAAACTCAGATATGTATTCAGCATACCAGCAATTGCAAACGTATAAACAGGCCATTCCATCGCTTTTCCAATACAACTGTTTTATGATTGCCTCGGACGGCTGGTTTTCAAAAGCCGGTACACTCAGTTCAGACTACAGCCGGTTTATGGAGTGGAAAACGGCAGATGGCGAAAACATTATCGATACAGATACCGAATCGGAAATGGAGCCTATGCTGAAGGGCATGCTGAATAAAAAGACTGTACTAGACATCATTCGCTACTTTATTGTGTTCGAAAAGAGCAAAGACAAAACGATAAAAAAGATAGCAGCCTATCATCAATACTATGCAGTCAACAAGGCTATCGCTACAACAGTTAACGCCTCAGCAACAGAAGGAGATAAACGAGCTGGGGTTATCTGGCATACGCAGGGAAGCGGCAAGAGTTTAAGTATGGTTTTTTATACCGGAAAAATGGTGGTGACAGAAGCGATGAACAATCCAACAATTGTTGTGCTTACTGATAGAAACGATCTTGATGATCAGCTATTTGACACCTTCTGCAATTGCTCACAACTACTCAGACAGGAACCTAAACAAGCCACTGATCGCAAAGCGTTGAGGACTCTTTTATCAGTCGCATCCGGTGGGATTGTATTTACCACCATTCAAAAATTTTTACCTGAAGAAAAGGGCGACAGTTTTCCCAAGCTTACGGACAGACGTAATGTAGTTGTTGTGGCCGATGAAGCGCACCGCAGTCAATATGATTTTATCGATGGCTTTGCCCGTCACATGAGAGACGCATTGCCAAATGCCTCCTTTATAGGCTTTACCGGTACTCCCATTGAAAAGCAGGATGCCAGTACACAAGCTGTGTTTGGCGATTATATAGATGTGTATGATATAGAGCAGGCTGTTAAAGATGGAGCGACAGTTCGCATTTACTACGAAAGCCGTTTGGCTAAAGTAAAATTAAGCGAGGCCGATGCAGCCGTTATGGATCAGCAGGTAGAAGAAATAACAGAAGATGAGGAATTGACTGATAAACAAAGACGCTTTGCCAAATGGGCCAGTAAAGAAGCAGTGGTAGGCAGCGACCAACGTTTGCGGCAAATAGCTAAAGACATGGTTACCCATTTCGAAGTGCGCATAAAGGCCAGTAGAGGAAAAGCGATGTTTGTTTCCATGAGTCGGCGGATAGCTGTTGACTTGCATAATGAAATTGTAAAACTTCGTCCGGAGTGGTATAGCAAGGATGATGATAAAGGTGTGATTAAAGTGATTATGACTGGCAGCAGCAGTGACGGTCCGGAATGGGCTGAACATATCCGTAATAAAAAGAAACGTACAGAGATCGGTGATCGTTTGAAAGATCCTGAGGACGAATTGAAAATTGTCATTGTTCGGGATATGTGGCTAACCGGCTTCGATGCACCAGTACTTCATACCTTATACATAGACAAGCCTATGAGCGGGCACAACTTAATGCAAGCCATTGCCCGGATCAATCGTGTGTTTGGTGATAAACAGGGCGGCCTGGTAGTAGACTATATCGGAATTGCGCAGGACTTAAAAAAGGCACTGGCGATCTATACCGAAAGTAAAGGCAAAGGACAACTTACTCATAATATCGACGAAGCTGCAGCGAAAATGTTGGAGTTATATGAATTGGTAGTAGATATGTTTGCTGGATTTGATTACAAGGCATATTTCAATCAAACACCGAGACAAAAGATGCAATTTGTTCTCGACGCTGCCAATTATATTTTAGGTCTCGCTGAAGTAGATGAAAAAGGAAGTCTAGTAAGAAACGGAAAACAAAGATTCAAAGATACAATTACCCGTTTGTCTCAGGCATTTGCGCTATCAGTAACGCATCCTGATTCTATGCTGATCCGTGATGACCTTGCCTTTTTCCAGGCTATCAAAGCCCGTATTGCCAAATTCGATGAAAACAGGCGCAAGCGAACCAACCAGGAAATAGAGACTGCGTTAAGGCAGATAGTCAACGATGCCATTATATCTGACGAGGTGATTGATATCTTCTATGCCGCCGGAATCAAAAAGCCTGATATTTCCATTCTTGACGACAAGTTTCTGGCAGAAGTAAAAAATATGCCTCAAAAAAATCTGGCTTTGGAATTGTTAAAACGTCTGTTAGAAGATGAAGTAAGAAGTAAAGAACGAAGCAACATCTCCCAAAGCAAAAAGTTCTCGATTATGCTCGAGGAGGCAGTAAAGCGTTATCAAAACGGACTGATAGAAGCAGCACAGATAATCGATGAACTCATCAAAATGGCACAAGACATTCGTGAGGCTGCAAATCGTGGCGAAAAAATGAACCTACGCGAAGACGAATTAGCCTTCTACGATGCATTAGCCGAAAATCCGACTGCGGAAATCATTTTAGGAGATGCCACCCTGAAAGCCATCGCTCATGAACTTGTTGAGAGCGTAAGAAAAAACACATCCATTGATTGGCAATTGAAGGAAAGTGTACAGGCGAAAATACGGTCGATGATCAAACGTATCCTGCGAAAGTATAAATATCCCCCAGACGATCCAGTGACCGGGGAGTACACTGTATCGGTAAATAAGGTTTTGAGTCAGGCGGAATTGTTGGCGGATTATTGGAGTACGAATTGATAAAAATTGCCACTTAAATTCGTGTCTAAACTGGATCTACAAAAATCTCATGTTGCCGGATTCCATCGCTAAATTAAATTATCAAGGGTCCTCCTAAAGCAGGACCAACCGACTCTTTTCTATGTTACTAAAGCGATTGATTCCATAAAAAAGGGCAGCTGTATCCCGCTACGGGATCGTTTATTTCAATTTGAAGCTAGCTCAAGAAGGTCTTGTGTAGTCGGTAAGCAACAGCGCAGAGTTTTTGGCAAGCAGGAGTGCAGAACTTTTGGCAACAAGCTGTACACAACAAATGGCAACAAAGAACGCAACTTTCTTTTGTATCTCGCAAAAAGTTATAAGCAGCAAAAGTTCATGGATAACATTCTATAATCAACAATGAGAAAAACACCAGGTCCTAACCGTTTTTACCTCACGGCATCATCGCACGGTCGACCCATCTTTACATTAGGCCAATAATATACATGTGTGTTCGGCGTCATCTTCAGGTGGTGCTTTATTTAGTTCTTGGAAGTTTATGAACGTTTCCGAGATGTGTATTTAATTTCGATGAGGATATATTATGGAGCTGTTGAGGGTTTGGGTGAAGTGGTTCTCGGTGAATCGAAAGTTGCTTCATTCAAACTGCCTTCCAGTTTTTCATTGATGTCAAGTAATTGCGCTTCTGTCATGTCGGAAAATTCATATTTTTTAACCGCGGGCTCCAAGATTCGGAAACCCCGTAGGAAGTGATCACCTTTTTGCTGGGCATTTACAAAACCGATAATGCCAATACATATTGTAGAAATAATAGAGAATACCGTAGTAACCGTTGGATGAAAAATGGTGCTGGCTGCCAATGCCGAAGATAAAATTCCAAGACAACCAACACTCCAATGAATGGCTGCATAACGGTTGCTCATCCTTAACCAGCAATCTGCTTTATAAGTCAGATCCTTGATTAGCTTTTCGTTTTTTATGGGTTGCATATTATAAGGTTTAATTACTAATTTAATTATCATATTCGAAACTGCAAGTATTTATAACATGTTTATTTAATTAACCAATAGGCTACGAATTCGATTTCGAGATAAGAATATATGTGTGTTCGGCGTCATCTCCGGGTGGCGCTTTTTTATCATACCAGCGTAAAATATCAGTGTGACAATCCCTCTAATGTTCATGTAGCGCTATCACAGCTCGCCAAAAATAGTTTTTGCGTTTCACCGCTATCCATACCATCGCTGATGACCATTGCATATTACTTTGTATGCACTAATATCTGAGCTATGTACACGTTATTTTCCTTGAGTATTTTCGGGAACTGACCTTTTTTCTATAAGCAATGATGCAACAGATGCACGCCATTGAAAACCCTTCCACCAGAAGGCTCGTTTACCAAAAACTGCGGCTTCAATAATAAGGGGCTTGTCAAATGACACCTTCTCTATTTTTGCAAAATGAAATACTTCACCTGGCGCAATCGTAAATTTTCTACTTTTAATATTTGAACCCCAAACGATTTGCGATGCTTTATTAATGGACAAGCTTTTGTATTCATCAAATCTGATAATATGTTTAACTTCCATATTACCCTCGGTATCTTGAACTTTTATGGCAATATCCTTTAACCATAGTGCATCTGTATTTCCTTTTTTTAATAATAACTTAATTGCTAACAAGTCGTTTGTATCGTCTATGGCTTGTCGGGTTGTTTCGATAGAAATTTCTAAGTTTACAATTAGCCAGCCTGCGATTATTTTCCAGCCAAAAAAACCAGCAGCTGAAACAAGCGCAACAATTTTAAGTGCCGTTTCCAAGTAATCCAAAGTTGCTTTACACATTTTATTAATTTTTTAGCCATGATAAATAGAAAGAGGACAACTTTTCCGATTGAAGTCCATTATTAGTCTGAAGGGTACCGAATTTTGGTGTTATTTTATGTCTTTACTCCAACTGTCAAAATGTTTCAATACATGATATTGAAATATTTATTTAGCTGGCTTTATTAAATGATATCATTTTTCTTCACTCTATTACAGAGTTCTTTAACTAACAACATTTAGTGTATTGTAAGCAATCATTATAATTTTAACTGAGCAAGTATCTTATCATTAAAGGCTTTATCGGCTATCCACAAACCCAACTTTCTGTAACTCTCAAATTGTTCTTCATTAAAGAATTGGTCAGCAGTTGTCTGATGCGGAAAAGAACTATTTTTTTTCGCATATTCCATTACGTCCACAGGAAAATCCTTTTCTACGATCGAAGATTTGATATACAATAATTTTCCGGGTTGGACATTCCCGGTATACTTGATATCACCCAGAGCGTAGTGGCACTCAGAAAATTTACCATCTTTCCGGGTGACTATCTTTGATATGTCAATGCTGATATCAACTCCAAAATCAATCCTGCATTTCCTGATCGCATTGGCAAATCCCTCACAAGTGAATTCACCATCTTGTTCTCCATCACATAAAATAATGTACCTGCATTTGCGCCTTATTAATTCATACAAACCCATATTATCAAAATGTCCCCCGTCTGAGAGTGCAACATAATCGCTCCTGGTATTGGTCTTTCCGACCAAGTTGTTGAAAATATAGCCCAGCCCAAACCTCGGTTCCGATCTTTGCCAAGTACTTTTGCGGGGATTTCCCATCCACCAACCCATTTGCACATTAAACACAGTCAGTAAGAATGCCGTTGCTGCCGAGGAATGATAGCCTTGGTTAGGGTTGACAGAAGCCCCAGATATTGCCATGGCTGTCCCAATGGTTGGTCCACGATCGCTAAAAGCATAGTCTTTTGTTTGCCGGTATGCATAATCATATGACTTTACCTTTAAATCGCCTCCCGCTTTCAACATACTAAAATCGAAGCCGCAATGGTACGGCGTGAAAACGAATGATTCTGCTTTACGGTCCTGACGATCGAGGTCAGTCACCTGTGAGGCATTGAGTGTCGCATTTAGAATAGGGAAGGGACCATAATACCCATACTTGTTTTTCATGTTCGCCAGTTTCTCATCATCTCGCAGATCAAAACCAGTAAATGGATTGGAAGACTTTTGACGGTCAGTCGCCCTTCTTGTTGCGCCCAGGTAGGCACGTACCAGCCGATTGCGGTAAAAATGATGCATGGAGAATTCATTGACACCTACCTGCATGGATAATAACAGGGCTATTACAAAACAAAATGCAATGATGCAAATAATATAGAATTCATTGAAATTATCGTACATCACAGTGTTATGAAAAACTTTGTAGTATACCAAGTTATAGATAGGTGTGATTAGTCCTGGTAAAAAGATCAGCAACCCGAGTGCAAAAAGATATGGGCCAATCAATGCCAAAACATTTACCAATGACGATAGGGTGGAGGCTGACTTCTTCTCTCCTGATACTTTACTGCTGAATGCAGCTTTTACAGCAGAAAAGATCATAGCTGCCCATCCTCCAGTCACAGCAGTACTTGCAAAGGGACTTTTCATAAATACATACAAGATAAAGTCCTTTCCCAGCAGCGCCGCAGATGCAATCAATAACCACAAAAAAGATGTACGGTGTATATAAGCGCCCATTCTGCCCCACCACTCCCTTCTTTCATCCGGGAAATACCTTCCCAGCAGTCCCATCCTGGCAACCAGGGTAATGCTGAATACTTCCAGCACCAGGGGGAATCCCAAAATAAATTTTAATTCCATATGATAACGGGTGAAATACGTCACAGTTATGTTGTCAATCTTTTGCATCAATGCCCAGGCAGCAGCCAGACATATCCAACTCACCGCCGCTGTTATCGCAGCAGTGATGATCAGCATCGTCCAGGCCAGGATTTTGCTAAACTTAAGTTTCCTTAATAAGTCCTGAATAAAAACTGCATATTTTCCGAGTACCGCTACTATCATTAATGAACCGAAGTTGACAAGAGCTGCCGGCCATAAGGCTAAAACTTTACTCCTAAAGGTTAAGCATTTGATATCATCATGTGCCCAATCGGAGGACAGCCATGCAGCGATAACATAGGCACTCACAAAGGCAATTAACAGGAGTATTTTATTGATCCTTATGGTATCCTGTTTTCTTATTTTCAGCCATCTTATGCCCTGGCTGTGGTAGGCTTGCATACCCAAGCCTGCCAGTAATGAAACAGGCGCTAGTGTTATCAAACTATAAAAAAAGACCTGCCACGTGTTTGAAGAAATAGTTTGACGAGCGATGTCAGACCATCCTATAAAAAGCAGGTTTCCTAAAAATAATAGTGACAGTAGCGATAGGAAGATAATGGTTTGGTTGAGTAAAGTATTTCTTAGCCAGGTTACGCCTACAGTCCAGGCGTCGGCGGACATAATGCTGGTATTGGGAGAAAAGTAATTGCTGAACATACGCAACCATTTTATAGGCCGCAATTCTTCACCAGATGGATCTGGTGACAAGTCTGTACACAACCGATTGGTAACTTTTACCAACGAGCCATCTCTTTTAATCCAAGCAGCGAGCCAGCTGCCTATGTATCCTCCACCGGATACCGTTGACAGGTAGTCGAATTTCTTGATAAGGTTCTTGCTAGCCAATCCTTGTAGTATCCCGAGATTAAAGGTTGCAGAGCGAATGCCCCCCCCAGAAAAAGCCAGTGCAGTGAGGCCGCTCATTTGTTCTGCTCTTTCAAACGGATCATATGCGCTCACCTCTTTAATCGCATTTCCTGGTGCTTCGGTATCGCGCTTTGCTACTATCTCTTCCTTCATTCGTCGTTCACGGTTTAACTGAATCTCTTTAAGCTCCATATCAAAAATCTGTTCAAATGATAGAGGTACTAATGCTTGGATAAGTTGGTTGTACAATGCGTTGGTATTGCGGAGCAACGTTTCAGGATTTACATCATGTGTAAATGTTTCTTTAAATTGATTGATCCATTTCATTTCCTCTTGATCCAGCAGGGTAGCTTGCACTTCCGGTTTCATATCCCATGATTGCAGAATTCTTTCACGGTATGCAGTGTACCTTCCTGCACCGAGCGCCAATACTACCTGCATCGGTAAGTATTCTAATGCCTTGGCCAATTCTACGCGTTGATCAGCATCAGCATATAATATTTTACTAATGGCTTCCCGCCACATAAAAGGCGAAGGATAATTGCCATTAATTTCCTGCATATTGGCAATCCAATATTTCCGGTTGTCATTTATCCATTTCACCAGGTTCCCAGCCAAAAAAATCGCATAGGTAACGGACCATTTCACCATGTATTTCTGGTCAACTTTTTTCTTGCTCATCCAGATGAGTTCAATGGCTTTTACAGCAAATCCATCTTCCTCCCTTTTATTTAAAGGGATAGCGTAAATTTTTTCCCGATTTTTGGAACTGCTATTTCCTGGAGATTTATCGGGGTCTATCGCTTGTGCAGCTTCTTCTTTTGTTGCGTACAAAACCAGTGTTGCTTCTAGATCTTCCCGTGAAAGCGTCAAAATGCTAATAGATTGGTCTTTTTTGCCATCGGCGATGGCTCCCTTTAATAGGGTGGTTTGAATCGCAGTAATAAATGAAATTGCCCGGGCTGTTAAATCTTTGATGGCATTCATTGTTCGAAGTTTTTTCGAGTGTTAAGGGATTGATACCTGCATACAATCAATTACATTGGTAGCTGGTATCAGCTGTTTAAGTCCAGGTGGATTAAAATGATCGCTTTTAGGATTAGTAACGGAGATCAATAATCGCAGTTACAACTTTGCACTTCTATGTTGGTACATATTCTATTTTTTCTTTCTATAATTTTTTGTCCAAAAGTTAACCAATGGAATATCAATGGCAACAAACCAATTGCTCCTCCATCTTGAGTGTTCTGATTCTGCGAGTTTTCCGTCGTCCTTTTTTTGATATAATTTAGAACCATATTGAAATCCATATCCTACTGACAATGGTATGTATGAAAGTCCTCTAAATGGTAACCCAAGTCCATAAACCAAGTACCCACCTGGCGTGAATATGTCATCAATAGTTATTTTTTGTTCTAATGCTGTACTGTCGTTACTTAACCGGTATCCTACAATTGCGCCAACATCGATTAGGGTCCCATAAATGCTCAAAGACCCTATGTTATTTCCATTGCGATAGTGCCCTAGTCCCCAACTAAAGGCAATTCCTATCGGTGACGTTACTCCAACCGTTGAATTATTGCCATCAATTTTATCAGTGTTATTTGCGTTATTATTGATATAGCCGCCTATGTAAGCATTTAATGAAATATTAAAGCAACTATTTTTCTTAATGGAAGAACTTCCTGCCGGGAGTACTGCCGCTTCTATAGCAGCTTCGGCCTCTTCTGAAGTTTCGGATTTAACTATACTTGCTATCATATTACCATATCTCAGGATGCGTTCAACAGTTGTTGAGCGGTCTTCCAACGAATCCTGCTCTAGTAATTTGGTGTTTGTTAAATTGCTATCATTAGCCCGAAATGCGGTGCTATCTATAATTTTTGTTGTTTGAGTTGATGTATACTTGATGAACAAGGAATCAACTCTTAAAGAGTCATAGAATTTCTTTTTATCTTTTCTGGCCTGATCGGTTTTAACCAATACTTCTTCCAGAATTAGGTAGGCATTCATCACCGCAGCGTTATAGCTTTTTGTATAAATGTTTTTATACAGATCATTGGCATTTTTTGCCATAGATATATACCGATCATCTGCAATACCCGGCTTGATTACATTTGCTACCTTAAATCCATACTCAGTTACATCAATCGCTTTTTGTATGTATCTGTAGTAATCATCGTTTGTAAGACTTCCTTTTTTTTCCCTGATCTCTTTAATTGATTGCTCAACATCGTTTGCCAGAACCAAAAAATTCTCTACAAGATCAGCGATCTTTAAAATATCATCCTTATTTTCTCTCATGAAGTCCTGAACAGAGGTATATTGTCCTTTCGCATTTCTGAAAGTGACACTATCCATTCTTTGGTAAAGCAATCCAAGAAAAATCTGCAGAGTAATAGTGTCACCTAAAATATTATCGTGGAAATCACTAAACTTTATCCATGCCTTCTTTTTAGTAGCCAATTTATCAGTCCTGGATTTTATTATTAATGAGTCAATCGTTTCAAATTTTAAAGCAGTATCTGAACCAACATTTACTCGTTTTATACTATAATATCCCGCCGTCAATTTCACTGTATCTGTGATGAAATCTCCCGGACTAATCGTGCTCACAACTCTTGAAATTTTTATCACTGTAGTATCGTATATTTCAGGCGCTTTTTCACGTACACTTTCCGAAATTCGATTTAAAACCTCCCAGGAGCTTTGAAGATTGATATTCATTTCACCCCATTCTTTAAGTTCCGCAAACCGGGAAATTAAGTTAGCAGGGTGTGTTGATGTTGACTCACTTTGAGAAAGCTCGCTGATAATTTTAGCTGATCGAATGGCTACTCTTATCTCGGGCAAGGCTTTTAATAGTTTTTGGTATTTGGGCAAATCGATTAATAAATTCAGATTGATGATTAGGTTGCTGATATCCTTATAAAAAACTTCTCGCAGCGAATGGAGCAATTCTGAATATCGATAAGATTCAATTTTGTCGAGAAATGCAGCCGTGGACGGGAATAAGGTTTTGGCTTCATCATTTTTTTTCAAAAAATCTTTCATGCGCTGAAAGAAGGCAATGTTTAATTCTTCTTTGCCCCGTTTGATTAGGAATTTTGCAAGACCATCAGCAATATTGGTAACATCGAGACCGCCAATAGATTGTGCTAGACTGGGAACAGAAAATCCCTTAGGAATGGATTGTATTCCAGGGCCCTCGAAGTAAGCCTTGAGGAAAGGATTTGCTTTTATCAGGGCTGTAAGTTCAGAGTCGTTGTGATTAGGCCCAAAGTAATAATTAAAAATATTCCTGTTTACGGCTGATATTTTAAACTTGCCTTGATTACTATCGGCAAGAAATTTTAAATAAATAGCATCATAATATGCAATACGTTGTCCAACGATTTTGGTCGCGAAACATGATAGACATAGCGCTATGACAAATATATTTTTCATATAGAAGGGTTTTTAAAATAGGTTAATAATAAATCACCGTTTAGCACAGGCAGCTGGAGATTTTCAAAGGGTCGTAATGCTGATGCGCCTAATAATATTCTTCTTATATCACCTATGTCATAACTAAAATTTTTCTTTTCAATTATTAAGGCAACAATACCTGCAACGATCGCATTTGATTGACTAGTACCTGTCAATTGCAGGATTTCTCCGTTTATACTATATGAGGGTATATTTAGTCCATCAACAATTGTTAGTAAACTTGAATTTATATAAGGATATAGGATATTTTTGATTGGAACTGACCCTATACTTATAGTATTTAGTAAAGCAGCTGGATATAAGGGACCTGGATCATTAAATTGAGTAGCATCTCCAATAGCGCAAACAACTATTTTCTTTTTATTTACGGCGTTGTCAATAGCTTGCTGAATTTTTTCGAGAATATCTTTCCGGTTTATAAAGGAACCCCAGCTGATAGATATAACATGAATTTCCTCTTGATCTGCACACCAATTAATCGCATCAGCATACCGTATTGTTTCGGATTCTTCTAAATTCGAGCCTCCAGCGATTTTACATATGAAAAGATTACAGCTAGGAGCTGTACCAATTATCTTTTTATTTCTATTTCTAGCACCTATTAATCCTGAACAGTGGGTGCCGTGACCTTGTGTGTCTTGAAGGGATACAACATTGCTAAAGACAAAGGTTTTGCTCTTGTCATAAGGCAGTTCTGCGTTTTCAAAATCAATTCCAGTGTCAATTACGGCAACGCCTACATTTTTCCCTGTGGCATATTCCCATAGTTGAGGAATTTTTAGAGTTGTCATCCACTCAGGAATCGAGATGTCTGCTTTTGACAAATTATCCAACCACTTCTCCGAGGCCCAATTCCCATCTCTATCCACATGCCATATTCCCAATTCATTCGTAATCTCACTTACGCTCTCAAATACTGAATCCTTGTGTAATACGCCTATTATATTATGCTTATCAGTAAAATTCAAAACAGGACTTGTCCGGATATTTAGCTTGTTTGCTATTACTTTTAATTGTTCCATTTCAAGAAATTTAATTATGATTTTATGTTTTGTTGTTTATCCAAGCGAGAAACTGAAGAACATTATTGGCATAGTTTTCTGCCCTGGGACCACTACCATTATAGGCCCTTATTGTCTGGAAAAGATCATTAGGATGTGCTTTCCATTTAGTATTTAGTTCTTGCATTACTTTGGTCAGGCAGTCATCGATATTGTACCACTGTTTTTGTGTGAAAAATGCTTCATCTCTGTTGATCGCCTGGATATCATATTGAAAAATTCCATAGCCCGCATATACCCATCTTTTAGGCCCGAAGCCTCTCATAGCCCTTGTTTTATTGGCTTCATCAATCAGCATGTCTGCAAGTTGCTGCCCGTATTTTTCAACAAAAGCAGCTGTGTTTTTTGGGAATGCTTTTCGTGTGCCATTTACATCTCCTGATGCATCAAAAACACAGCGGGCTAATACCTCCGCCGGGGTATGGTCTTTGGTCCAATCATAAAAATAAATAGCTGTTTCTTGGCAGGCTATCGCATATAAAAGTTCTTTTGTAAATGGCGAACCTTCTACTATTGCCTCGCATTTATCGCCAAAATGATTATCCAACCAGTCCGCTGTGAGTTTACACTTTACCTGGCTTAGCGGTAACTCTTGGAGAGCACTTGAAGGCAGAGGGATGGTGGCTTTTCCAGGGGTGACTATTGTGGAAGAAGTACTTTCAGTTACAAATATTGAAGGATCAAGCACAATTAATCCGCCGCCCCAATAGTAATATCCATCTCTGTCCATATACCAGGAGCCAAGCTTATTTATAATTTGTTTTTCGCTGACAAAAGTGTATCCCTTTGCCACCGTACCTTTTAAATTGGACTTATCAACGAAGTCTGCTATAGGAGCACCACGGCGGTTTAGCTTGTTTACGATTACTTTTAGTTGTGCCATATTCATCCTACAGCCTCCTCGCCTGGATTAGGGTTAACAGTAACATTTATCGCAGAGGCGGGTGAGGTAGTGGTGTATTTTGTCTTCTGCGTATTATCGTCTCCAGGAGTTGCAACGGGGCCCGTGCCTCTCAGCTTTATTACTTTACTTAAAAGGTCAAACCAGAATGGAGCACCTAATGTAATGGCGAGTGCGGTGATGAGCCATCCCAAGAGCGTTTCCATACCACCTTTTTGATTGGGACTGTATTGAAAGACTTTTGAGTCTTGTATCAAAGGGCAACGTGTCAAAAGAGTATTTAATGGGTCTATTTCGCTTAAACCTTGTGTGGGATATAATTTCATCAGACTATCATTTACCCGTGACTTTATAGTCAACATATTAAGGCGTAACTTCACAGGCAGGGAAGTATCTGCAAAATGATTTGCCATCAACAACGAATCAATAAACTGTTTTTCTTTAATGATGATATCCGCCTCCAGCAGTAAGGCGCCCAGGTGGGTTTTTACTTTTATTAAAGAATCCAATTTTATTTTTGCAGCCGTTTTTTTCTCTTGACAACCCAGTTTAATCTTACATATTTTACAGGAATCCTTCCAGGAGGTGCCTAGCCCCAAAATATCATTGGCATCGCTGGCATCTTTAGCTACCATTTTATAAGTAACGTTCAAAATAGAATCATTACTACTTTTGAACTTATCGGGATTCAGGTTGTCTTTATTGGCAATAGCCATCTGAACCAATTGTTCTCTCGCAACTTTATTAGTCGACAAAATTCTGTGAATAGCAATGCTATCCACATTAAAGACATAAGCCACAATAACTCCTATAATCAAGAGCACCATCCGTGTATACTTTTTATACCATCCAGTGGCACGATCCATGGTATCATTAAACCAATTCTCGAGTTTCGATCTGAAGACATTTAGATCTGCCCCCGAATCCTGCCAAAGCGATCTTATAAAAAGGGCTGTATTTGCATTTAATAAAACTGTTTCCGTAGCCAACACATTTGGACCAGGTAGGCTTGCGTTCTGATCACGCAATACTTTAATGGCCGGGTTCAATTTGTCTGATTTGACATTTGAAATATTTATAGGAAGCTTATGGATAATGCCATTCATAATGGAATTATGGATAGATTGAACTGTCTGCGACTCCGGCAAATTGAAATCTTTTAGCAAATCAATAATCACTTTAGAAAAATTGCTGGCATCCAGGTAGGCAGGCTTGCTATAATAATTATCTTCCCCAAAATATTTTATTAGTGGGTGCGCATAAAACCAGGGTGCTATTTTTCCTTTTTTAAGTAGATTTTTTAAACCGAGAAGATGGAGGGATCCATCTATCCGATCGCCAAAAGGTCTCCGGTTATCAGTTTGGATATCTTCCAACATTCGTATGATTGCCTTTTCCAAAACCTTTGCCCTTAAGGCAAGTCGTGTAGCAATCATTTCTTGGATAATTGTTGCAAGAAGGCTGTATAGTAAGAAAACGAAAACCAGCCCTATAAAAACGTCAAGCGCTACATTATTAAACATATAATATTTATTAGTTCATAGATTAATCTCTAATAAGTTCTATCTGGAATTATCGGCAGAACATCATTTTTGTCCGAGGAAGTTTAAGTAGAAGTTGCAAGGTTGTTGGCTGGTTAGTGTTAAATCCAACATGACAAACGCTGATCTATTAAATAACTCATGATAAAAAGGTTTAGGGAGTTAAAAAATAAAGGCAGATGCTTTGCCCCTGGCGGCAATTTGTCAGGAGCAATATTAGAGGCATAAATTTTATTTGCAGTTGTCATTATCAACACTTTGACGACCATCATTGGCCTAACAGTAATATTGATTAATAAAGGCTACCCAAAGTCTTTTCAGCAACAATGCAAATTGAATTTAGTATCTAGTTCGATTGGTACCGAAAGAGTACGATTAAAATTGTAGAAATTAGAAAAATGAAGAGAAGGAAACGGTAGGGCTCTAAGTTGATCAAGGGGTTACAGAATTTCTCGTTTGTATTGTTCGATAGCTATGATGAATTCTCAAATGAAAAAGGAGTGGATAGCGAAAAAATGCTTTCGTTGATTTCTAGAATAATAATCGAGTAATAGGAACAACTCCACAGCCGTACAAACTCCTAATAAATTCAAGCATTTCTACGGATTTTTAGAACTAGTTATTAATTCCTTCAAAAAAGTTTCAAGGGACATATTTCGCTCTGCTTTCCAGATATTTCTATTCAAATTATCGGGCGGAAGAATTACCGATTTTATAGAAAATTGGGGTGCATAAAATGATGGTTTTGTAAAAAGAGTTTATCCTATTCATTAAAACTCAAGACGATCTCAGGCATGAGCAATGTCTGATTAGTAAAAATTAGGGATTAGCTGTCACGGTAACTGCCTGGTTAACTACAAATTGAAGTGCAAGAGAATTCCATGACCAGGAATTAGTGCCACTTTCAGCCCTGACGTTGGAGTTGGTGAATGCTTTATAATATCCCAAATTGTACAATTTTCCGTCACTGGGAATGTTTAAATTTTCTGCTGTCTGTGCTGTTAACCCATAATTCGTATATATTTTATTGAAGGTCTTATTAGACTGGTTAATTATTTTTAAAAAGAAATATTCCTTTGCTATATTCAGGTCGATGCTTTTGCTTCCGGTTGCCGGAAAATTTCCATCAAGATTCCATGTAAATAGACCGCCGACTTGTGCGCCATTAGATGTTTTACCGGAGGTGCTGGCACTGCCTGTGAAATTTAAATTGGCATTGCCGGAGAAACTGGCACTATTACCCGGGGTTATTAATTTTTGCGTACCAGCTACCGTAATATTGATATCAGTGAATGTCGTATTCTTGTAGATCACCGATGTTGTTGTTACGCCACCGCCAGTACCACCGCCGGTACCGGTGCCAGTACCAGTGCCTGTTCCGGTTCCTATACCAGTGCCACCTGCGCATGGGAGAGATTGTGGATTGTTTGGATCGATTATAGGTATATTAATAAATGAACCTGAGAATTCTTTGTACGTATTCTGAAAGCTTGTTCCATCAAAATATTTGCCCTTGAATGAAAAAGTTCCACTGATACGTTGATTGGCATCATCATATGACGTTACTGTAGCAGTTCCCGTGCCACCATCAGCTGTATTGTATTGTTGTACTGAGCCAAAAACAGGAAAGTAAGCTCCCGCTCCCCAATTACCAATGCCAACCTTATCTTCATTCAGTGAAAAAGTAGTTTGAGATGGATTTCCGTCCCAAAGAAGATCAAGACTGATTGCAGAATTATCGGGAAACTTTCCCTGCACATGAATTTGCTTGGCACCCACACCTGGGTTGTCCATAATGAAGCCAATTGCGTCTTCGCAATTAGTTGTCTTTTTTGGATCGGCACAACCATAATCAATGCAGACTTCATAGACACCTTTGTCTGTATTTTTTTTTGCACCCGGGTCAGTTTTTACACAGGAAGTCAAGCAAATAATAAGGGAGAGAATCAATGTAGAACGTTTGCTGTTCATGTCAATTGAGTTTAAGCGTTAAAAAATGTTGATGTCAAGTAGGTTTCTTTTTTCTTAATTACTTGTATAACCAAATTTGCTATGAATACGCATACTTTTCCAATACCAATTTGTTTGTATTTAGCCTTTAAGAAATAAGAAATTGAGTATTTGTAAAGATTGCAGACCGGTATCGGTGAAAATCAATTTCCATCTTGTACATCATGTAATTACTTAAGGCGCTTGTCGCCGAATACGCTCAATCATTCGTTTTGACGGCGCATTAGACGCAATATTAAAAGCGGCTGCTGATCATTGAAATTCGAAGATTTTGAAGCTGATAAATCTATACGCTTGGGGTGCTTGTCATTGAAATAAAGTGTAGAATATTACTAATCCGCGTTGATATTTTTCATGCGAATAAAATGTCATCAATACGTAAAATCAACTTAACCGTTTTTAATTTGATTCAGTTGATTTACATTAAATAAATGCATGACTAAATGATGGGGTAAAATACTAAAACGGCTATTCATATTGTGAACTTATCAGGAGCGAAGCCTGAATTTTGCCAATTCATCATAAATAACTTTCCTGACGAAGTTAATTTTTCCAAGAGGTTGATGTTCAGGCAGGCAATGCCAGGGAGCAAACGTGTAAAGCTGTTCACATGATGACTCCTCCGGAATGTTTAGATCCTGTTTTGGTATGAGAATAGTAGCTAGTTTGACAAATGGAGCGTCCCACTCCACAGTGACATCTTCTACCGGTGTTAATTTACTATTTGTGTAAACCTGGACAAGAAAATCATAGCTGGCATCATATTGCATTAGATGTTTTGCAAGACGTTCCTTCAAATAAGAATCAGACAGTGATTTGTTATCATCGTTTTTGAAAACGGTTGTTGGACGAACAGCATACTTTGCAATGTGTTCTTCACCGAGCATATATGGTGAAGCACTAAAATATGGAATGCCTAAAACATTCTCGCATTTGATACTTGAATTTATCAATCTCAATAATGCACGAAAATTGAACGGGTTTAAGACAAATAATAAAAAATATAAACCTCCACGCGCGATAGCTTTTACAATTTTATAATATTGACAAAGTTCTGCTGTAATGAAACGGCTGTGGTTGATTAAAATAAAATCCTGAAAGTTCTCGTTGTGTTCCTCATCTAGTAATTTAATGGCCATCCCACGAACATCTTTTTTTTTGTCAGATTGGATTGATGTGCTCGAATTTGAAAACCTAATGACGGCCTCAAAGGTTCGTGCAGTGTTGAAAATGCCGGATCTTAGTGATTCGTCTATATCATTATTAACTATAAACTTTGCGCTGACACATCCATGCATCTTGGGATGTAGCGGACGCAACATTTTCTTTCCTCCATACTTTTTAACCAGCATCGCCTTAAATTCCTCTATTATAAGACGAACATAACGTGTCTCCTTTTCAGTTAGTTCCATAGCTTTTAAATGGATAGATGTTTGTTATGTAAATCTAAAGCAAATATTTGGCATGCCATTTCGCGGATATTATTTCCAAAATTGAAGTGGGTGTTTTAACTACTGCTTTCCAACACGGGAAGCAATACGATCGCAGCACGACAGCCTTTGGGAATCTGGCATTTAAAGAAATGCAAATGGAAATTCAGGAAAGGCGTGGTGGCTGTGACGATATAGAGTAGAATGGGCGAATCTGCATGACTTACGCGCAATTAGCTTTAGATAAATTAATAGGAATGTTTCATTCATTCTTTAGTGTCATCATCGCTGATATATACCCGACAAATTCAGTGCTCCATCAGCTATAAAGAAGATGGTGCCCGACCTGTTCGCAATCTTATAGAATAGTTTCCCCTTAGACTCAACATCCTACAAACGTCCTTGTTTCATCTAATCAATTTTAATTATTCTCATGAATTGTTTAATTTAGAAAGAGAAACATCTTTATTTTTTGACTTTATACCTTCATCTTAACTAAAGTTGAGGAGATCCCCTTAGTGAAAACAATACCAACTAATTTGTATTTCCATTTAATCTCGGGAGTAACTTCATATGAAATGTGCGCCATTGCTTTTAGTGATATGCCTAGGCATCCATGGAGAACTCCTTGCTCAAGTCATGATCAACAGGGCAGCAACATACTCCGTAGATGGCAATGTGAAAATTTTGAAGGAAGACAGTATGCAATTGTCTGCCGAAAAAGCCTATGAAAAATTTCTGTCCAATGAGTTTCAATCGATAACTAGTCCAAACAATGAAGTAAATCTCGGACAAGTCAGGGATGTATACTGGTTGGCATTACCGATACAAAACACCCGTGATTCGTTACGAAAACTGGAAATTGGAATAAACAATGGTGGCATATTTACTCTTTCTTGCTGGTTCATTGATATTGCAACCGGAAAAACTTTGCAACATTTTATAACAGGTGATCATTTTGATTTTTACAGCAGACCCATGCATCACCGATATTTTTATGCACCACTTCATCTCAAAGCTTTTCAAAAAGTAGTCGTTCTCTACCGTATAGACATGAAAGGAACAGGTTTTTACATTCCTTTTAGACTGGCAGATGAAGCAATAAGCAGGCAAGAGGAAAAAAATATCTACCTGTTTTATGCTTTTTTTTCTGGTTGGCTTTCTTTCGTCGTGTTATTCGGTTTACTGACTTTAGTATTAACCAGGGAACGTGTTTACTTATGGTATAGTCTCTACGTATTGAGCTATTGCCTTTTTTTTATTGCAGATGGAGACCTGGATTTTGAATGGTTTTATCCACACTGGCCTGCGTTGGCAACGATTACCCCTATTGTATATGGCTTAATGATTAATTTTTTCATGCTACTTTTTATGGGAAATTTCCTCTTTCTCAAAAAAAGTCATCCGCGTATTTTCATGATATCGAAGATTTGGCTAGGAATTATTTTAATCGAATTAGCATTAATTATTGTAGGTTTTAATTATTCTGACAATATCAGCCTCCGCACATTTGTCTATTATTTTGGATTGATAACAGTACTCGGTTCCTGGTTGCTACAGATTACCGGAATACTGCGCCGTATCTCAGATGGGTATCGCCCCGCATATTTATATGGTATTGCGTTGCTGAGCGTTTTTGCTTCAGCCATTTTGTATATTATCCATGCATTAGGTGTCGGCAGTTCATTAATACCATCCTATCTCTATGTTCCGATTGGGTTTGCATTGGAAATTGTTATTCTGGCATTTGCATTGATATATAGCAGTAATTTTTACAAAAATAAACATCAGGAACTTACGCTTAGAATCGCAACACAACAGCGAGACTTCAGCAATCAACTTCTTTCCGTTCAGGAATCCGAACAAAAAAGAATCGCGCATGACTTGCACGATGAAGTGGGCAGCATGATCGCGGCAATTAAAATAACACTAGGAACTTTGCCGCTAACAGCTGATAAACGACCAGTAGTATTGCAAATGATGGACCGGCTTTCCCTTAGCACGAGGAATATTGCACATAATTTGATGCCTCCTGAATTTGAATCAACGAAACTTACCCAGCTGCTCTCTTCCTTTTATGATCATTTGAATAGTCAAAACAATTTAAAATTTAATTTTTATGTCTCCGGGAAAAGCGAGTACTTCAATAAGCACGATGAGTTAGTTATTTACCGAATTATCATGGAAATAACCAATAATATCATCCGCCATGCCGAAGCAAAGGAAGCCACCATCCAGCTTATTTATTCGGAATTCAATCTGCAAATTATTGCAGAAGACGATGGCAAGGGCTTTGACCCAGGCACTTTAGGTGGGTTTGGATTAAGAAGTATTCAATCGCGCGTAAATTTTATGCAGGGGACAATAAACATCGATTCTGGTCAATATGGCACTTCAATCGTCATTACATTGCCGTTTATTAAATCTGAATAGTATGGAACCCATTCAACTCATCATTGTCGACGATCATGTTATTTTTTTAAATTCCCTGGTTAGTTTATTGAAAGAGGAACCGTTGGTTCGAATTGTCGAAACTGCTGAAAATGGAAAGGAACTGCTCGAAATTCTCCCTAAAAAATCGCCCGATATTATCCTCATGGATCTTGACATGCCTAAAATAAATGGCATTGAGACATTGAAATTTATTTATCAGTTGAATAGAAATTTCAAAATAATTGTTCTTTCTTCCCACGACCAGGGTCATTTGGTTAATGAAGTTAAATCCCTGGGGGCAAAGGGTTATCTCCATAAAACATGTAGTAAAGATGATTTGCTGAACGCCATTAAAATTGTTCATGGAGGTGGCACTGTATTTATTGAAGAGCAAGACAAAAAACCGGTTTCTTTGGATATACAGGATGCGTTTTTGCAACGATACAAAATTTCAAAACGAGAACTCGAAGTTATTCGCTGCATCAAACAAAACTTAACCAATCAACAAATTGCCGATAAATTATTTTTAAGCATATATACAGTTGAAACACACAGAAAAAATATTATGGCCAAACTGGAAGTTAAAAAAACAGCGGCCCTAGTAAAATTTGCCATTGAACATAATCTTTAAAATATTATGGAAAAACCAATTGAACAAAATGGCTTAGTCGTTATTGCCGCAATTTTGGATATTGAATACAAGAGGCTAGAAGGTTTACTTGAACAATTGCAAAATATAACGATGATTAATTCTCCCTTAAGGCTGGTTAAGGGTGTACATTTTTTACGTTTTCTTATCCTGCCTGGCCGTGAATTTTCAGGAAAAAAAACAATACCGAATCAGTTATTATATTCATGCAGTCATGATGAATCACTTGAAGATCACTTGTTGAAAATTACCTATCCGCCAATTCTTCAATGGTTTGTTGACATATTTTCCTGCTGCACTGATTTTGACAAAACGATCGGTAAAAAAGAAGCCGTTAGAAACTTCATAATGGATCATGCTAAAAAAACCAACGCCTTTTACCGGGGACACCAGGTACAGTCGGCTGCCAGTATCATAATAGGGCAGAAAATATACGATTGTATTCAACAGTACTTAAATGACAACTTTAGTTACGATATTGATCTGCTGGAATTAAAGGATAAGATAATGACACATGTCAAAAACAGTATTCCCTGCGAAGAGATAGTGGCCGTCAAACTACCGCAAATCAATGTGCAAATCATACGGATAATACTAGCATTACCCTTCATAGTATTACTTATTGTAGCGGGTTTTATTAGTTGGCTGTTGTTGATTGGCATAATATTGTTGCTAATCGGATTAGTGTTCAGATTGCGTTACCTGGAGATTCACGATCAGGATCAATCATTTCCAGCCGCATCGGCCTTTGTTCATCAAGTAAGCAGAACCCATGTTGAACAATTAGCAGTACAGGAAGATCTCTTTCCTCAAAACCAGCTTTCACACCTGGTTGAAATTTCGCCAGGTTCGTTTAGAGCCTTCCTGCTCAATAGCGTGCTGTTTTACGTTCAGACTTTAGCAAAGTATAGTTATACGATGGGTTATTTAGGCGGAATAAGTTCGATTCATTTTGCTGGCTGGACTATTATTGATCGGGGTAATCGCCTTTTGTTTCTGAGCAATTTTGATGGTAGTTGGGAAAACTATCTGAGTGATTTTGTTGATAGAGCTGCCACTGGCCTCACGGCTGTCTGGAGCAACACAGTCAATTTCCCACCTACCCGTTTCCTCGCTATCGATGGTGCCAACGATGAAGAGAAATTTAAAAAATGGGTCAGGAAATATCAAATAAAAACGCAGGTTTGGTATAGCGCTCACGAGCAACAAACAGTAAAAAACATCTGGCGGAATTATCACATTGCGGTTGGATTATTTCAAAAAATGGACGAAAAGGCTGTCGCAAATTGGTTTAAACTTTTATAAACTTCTATTTTATGACATTAGAACTTGAGGACATACAGGGATTTATTGTAAGATCCTACAACAACCTGGAAAAAGCTTGTTATGTAATGATTCAATTTACTAATATTTCTGAGGCAAAATTATTTTTCAAACAATTGACAATAGAAATTACTGTCGCTAGCAGCAAGCCAACTGAACTAGCGGTTCAATTAGCATTCACCAATCTGGGAATAAAAAAATTAACGGAAGACTTAGACATTAAGGAACCTTTTTCCAGCGAATTTTCAGAAGGGCTTTGTGATGAAAACCGTAGCCGCATCTTGGGCGATATTGACACCAATGACCCTTCGGATTGGAACTGGGGAGGACCAACAAAAAAGCTTGTCGATGCCGTTATAATGTTATTTGCAAGCACCGACAATGTTCTAGAAACAAAATACCAGGCTCTCCTGCAAAGGATGGCGGCCACCGGTGTCACAAAAGTAATAAGACTTGACACCGGCAATACAGGAACAAAAGAACATTTTGGATTTGAAGATGGTCTGACAAATCCTTTAATAAAAGGCATGAAATCCGAAAGAAAAAATATCGCTTCCACCTCTGATCAGCACGATGTCATCATGCCTGGTGAATTTATTTTAGGATACGAAAATGAATATAACAAACTGCCAGATAGTCCCCGGCTACTCATGAAAGATAGTTCGGAGATAGACATTGGCAAAAACGGCACCTACATGGTTTTCAGGGAACTCCAACAGGATGTCCATGGTTTCTGGAACTACATGAATGAATTAAAACAAACCAATGTTTATTTTAGCAATATGTCACTTGAGTTAATGGCATCAAAAATGGTGGGACGATGGCGAAATGGAAAGCCACTAACAAAGACGCTCGATCCAGACGCTGCCATCGATCCCAAAGCCAATTTTCTCTATGCTCAGGATGATAAGGATGGATTTAAATGTCCAATCGGTGCACATATCAGGCGAAGTAATCCCCGAGATAGTATTGATGATGATCCGGCACTTTCGCTGGAAATGACTAAAAAGCATATGATACTTCGACGAGCCAGAAGCTTTGGAGAATACTTGTTTGTCAATGCTGAAAGTATTGATCTACCCAAGGTTAATAATGATAGTAGGAGAGGACTTTACTTTATTTGCCTGAATGCCCAAATCAACCGTCAATTTGAATTTATTCAAAACACTTGGTGTAATAATAAGAAATTTGATGGACTGGAAAATGATGTTGACCCTCTTGTAGGGTTTCCATTCCTGGAAAGTAAATACCAGCTAAGAACGTTTACAGTACAGGATAAACCTTACCGCAAAAAGACTTCCAGTCTACCGCAATTTGTAAAAGTAAAGGGAGGGGCATATTTTTTTATGCCCGGTATCCGCGCTTTAATAGCACTATGTCAAGAATAAATACAAACTATTTGGTATCGTAGCGGCAAATGCAAATCACCATATTTGTTCAACAAAAACAGGTATGGAGCAGATTTCAATAACCAAATGTTTTGCCTGGATCAAGCTCAACCGACTAAATGGAAAAGTTAATTCGACTTTCTATGTCACAACAAAAGTGAATACAAATAACACTTCCCGTGCGTTTCTGGCCAAACTAAAAGAACAGTTCGACCCAAAGATTTTACGGCTTGAATTGCTTATTTTAAAAGAAATTCAACCTGTAAGCCAGCCTCAAAATATTTTTTATCGCGAAGAAATTTCCTTTTTTAGTCCCTACACTACCCTAGAAATATATTTCGAAAATAAACTTAAAGTATGTGTGCGGGAAGTGGCCATAATTTCCTGATACGTTTAAATTTAATTTTTGTGTTTATTTTTTTCGGGCAAAAACATGACAACTGAGTAATGCAAAATCTTAAAAAGGACTAATTTGCACTCAATAAATTTACTTACGCAGCTCATCATTTACCCGTGAACAAAAAGGTGAACTGCTTTTCATGTCACCGGCAATAATCTGATACAGAATACACTAAGCTTTGTTCGTTCGTTCAGTCTTGCTACTCGCATCAATTCCATTTTGTTTATCACAAGATCTTTCATGCTTATAACTACTTTTCATGCTGATTTTTTGGCTACTCAAGATAAATTCTCTTTCGGCCAGACTTGGCCATTTTCTTCATCTGAAACTTCAGTATTTTTAAGATAAAATACTGTATGAGGGATTTCAGAAGGATGCATTTCGTACCCCGAGCTTATTTGAGAAAGTTTGGCTTTTCTGACAGAGGGACTTATAAAATTCATATGCTAGCTAAGAGTAATTTTTTTAGTGCCATTAAAATAGTGGGGTTATCTAATATATGTCTGACAAACGAAATATATTCAATTGCCAGGCCTGGCGAAAAAAACAACCCTGCGGTTGAACATTTATTTGCAAAAACTTTCGACAGAGAATATCCTGTTATTTACAAAGCGCTTGTACAGGACAAAGTGAGCAATATCAACTACTTTGATCGGTATAGGATTATTGCATGGATAACTTCGATGTTTCTGAGAAATCAGCAGACGAATAACTATATTCTTCAAAATTTTGAAAAAACCTTTGAGGAAAGTTATTATAAAGCAATAAATGTGATTGGCAATTAACAATACACAGAAATCGGCAACTACGCGTACACAGTTTCGGAAAATAGCAATACTCAATTTCGGCAAACAGCAGTGCACAACTTCGGCAAATAACAATGCACAGTTTCGGAAAATAGTGGTGCACA